>JBBRCW010000252.1:0-10264 GCA_038204535.1 Chitinophagales bacterium
TGGCTACTGACAGGAGATGCCGGATAAGGGCTGGCATCATGTACCTCCAATAAAGCCGTCGATGAGAGCCGTCATGCTGAATTTATTTCAGCATCCCCTGGATATCATCTGGCAACTGACAGGAGATGCCGGGTAAGGGCCGGCATCACGTACCTCCAATAAAGCCGTCGATGAGAGCCATCATGCTGAATTTATTTCAGCATCTCCTGGATTGCAACTGGCGACTGAGAGGAGATGACGGATGAGTGCTGGCATCACATACCTCCAATAAAGCCGTCGATGAGAGCCGTCATGCTGAATTTATTTCAGCATCTCCTGGATAGAATCTGGCAACTGAGAGGAGATGCCGGATGAGGGCTGGCATCACGTACCTCCAATAAAGCCGTCAATGAGAGCCGTCATGCTGAATTTATTTCAGCATCTCTTGGATATCATCTGGCTACTGAGAGGAGATTCGGCATCCCCTAAAGATCGTCACGATAACATACTCCAGGAGCTTCCGGGTCAAGCCCGGAATGACGTCATCACCTTTATCGGCATCCCCTGGACACCGCCATAACCATTGCCAAATGCTTCGGGTTAAAATCCTGATCTTGGCGTATTTATCTCTCTTCTCCCTTTAGGGCAGGGGCTTCTCTTCTCCCTTTAGGGCAGGGGCTACGGTTTTGCATAAGGCAACCTGCCCAGCAGTTGCGTGGTGTGGTAGCTGTCTAAACCGCTACAGGTAAGGGTTCCGGCACCCTCCAGGTGCAGAAAACCGTCAGGTTCCAGAATGTTTTCAGGAAAATGCACCTGCATAATTTCCCCTATGATAAAAGAAGTGCCGTTAATAGTAAAATCGACCTTTTCTTTAAAAGCCACGCCAAACTTTACCAGCGATTCTTTTACAAAAGGTGCTGCAAATTCATTTATATATTCTGTCTCAAGGTGCACAGCATCAAACTCCGAAACCTGCCGGTCGTATCGTGCCGACGATTGGTGTGCTCGTTTATAAATAGCCGGGGTTATGTGGTTGATTGTATAATAACCCGTGTCCAGTATATTTTCAAGGGTATGCCTTTGGGTAACTGCCGGTCGTGCTACAAAGCCGATTAGCGGCGGGTTGGCGCCAATATGAACCACCGAATTAAAAACGGCCAGGTTGGTTTGATGTGAGCTATTTTTGGTGCCTATCATACATACGCTCTTGAAGCCACCCAGGCTATTAATAAATGTGGCACGGTATCGTTGCTCCATTTCTTCAATATCTTTTCTCAATACCTGTTTTATAGGTTCCATCTTGTTCATTAAAGTTTGTTTTAATTCAATTTGAGTCAAAATGATTTTTTGGTGTCAACCGATGACAAGCCGTCTTTTACTAATGGCGCTGGTCAGTGTTTATCGGCATTAAAGATTCAACAGAATAATGTCCTATTTGTTGAAACAGGAAATACACGTGCAATTTTATTGTCTTTTTTTCCAGGGAAAATAGCCGGATTCTTACTCGGGGCTGCCCGGCTTTTTTAAGCTTATAGTTCCATCATTGATTTGATTTTTGGCTTCTACAAATTATTATTATTGGATAATTGTTAAACCAAAATACTCATCATGAAAAAGATTATAATAATTAGCATGTTATGCCTTACCAACATCAGTTTTTCTTAATCGGTGGGCATTGGTACCACTACCCCCGGCAGTTCTTCAGTATTAGATATAGGCCCCAGCGCAAAGCCCGTTGTTCTGCCCCGGTTAACATCCGTCCAAATGAATGCGGTAAACCCGCCGGTAGAGGGTATGATGCTGTACAATACCACCGAAAAGCACTTGGATGGTTATATGCGCAATTCTTCCTTGTCTTTTAATGGGTTCGATATTCCTGTTTACAGATGGCTGCCCGCTTCGACTGGGCCACGCATGCCGACATGGAGCGTAGTGGATAGTTTTGCAGCCAAAATTAGCGGCAGCAACATCCATATTACTACCTGGGACGCAACCAATAACTGGTATAGGTTTAGCCTTTCGCACCCGCACAAATATTATAATGACAGCATGCTAATGGTGATAACGCCTGCAGGAAATGGATCCGGGGACCAGGCGGTTTCAACCGGCGAATTGATTGAAGGTGCCTCCCGGTATGCTTCTATAAAATTCACCGATGTATCCAGGATTGCTGCCAATTACAATACGCTAAATGCGAGGCGGCAAAGCGGCTTTCATTTTGTTTTGTACGATCTTAGAAAGCAGCCTTATTGAGGGTGTAGAAGCATGGCGGCGGCGCTGAAACATTCGCCGCTGTTTTTGGCTCTACTGCTCCGTTGTAATGACTTTCTTTGTTTCTTTTGATTGCTTAATACGGTAGTTAAGCGTAAGGTTTAACTGGCGGCGGCGTTGCAGGAAATTTCCTTCGGTATAAAAATTAGGGCCGTTGGTAATGGTACGGTTTCGGCGCGAATTAAATATATCGAGCACATTGAAAGTCAGGGTGCCATTGCCTTTAAAAACATCTTTGCTGGTGCTCAGATCAAAATAGTACAATGCCTTGCGAATGCCCTGGGCAGTTTTTTGCCTGGCTTCGTAGTTGCCTCTTAGTTGTACATCAAAATGATTGGCCAGCATAAACCGGCTGGTTTGCCTGGCGAACCAGCTATAGGTGGTGGTTTTATAAGACTTAAGAATGTTACTGCCGTCAATATCGGCATGAAAGAAATTAAAATTAAAGTCCAGTTTCCACCATTTGTACGGGGTATAGCCGCTGGTAAATTCTGCTCCGAAGGCTTTTTCACTTAAAAGATTTTCGGGCCTGGTGGTTGAATTGCCTTCAGCGCTAACCATTCTTATGCGTTCTATTTTTCCCTTGGTATCGCGGTAATACAAAGCCGATGAAACTGAACCTTTGTCAAAGGAAAGTATATGTCCCAGCTCGTACGAATTGGTGAATTCAGGATTAAGATCGGGGTTGCCGCTAAAAAAATTTCGGCTGTCGCTAAAGGTCATGTAAGGGCTAAGGTCATTATATACCGGCCTCCGCACTCGCCGGCTATAACTCAACTGCAGCGCATTCTGCCTGCCCAGGTCATAGGTTACATGTGCGCTCGGAAAAAAATTCATATAGTTTCTGGGGTTCACTTCTTTGGTTTCTACCAGGGTTGTTTGCACGTCGGTCCATTCTGCCCGTAAACCACCCTGGTAACTCAGGCGGTTACTCTTATTGCCAATAATACCATAGGCGGCATGTATGTTTTCATCGTACAGAAAAATGTTGTCCAGACCAGGCAGCGGAACATCTGCACCGGCACTATTTGTTTGGGTAACTAAAAAGTCGTTCTCCATATTACGGATGCTGCTGCGCACACCAAATTCCATTTTTCCCTCTTCGCCCACCGGTTTTACATAATCCAGTTGAAAAAGATATTGCTTTTCATATTCGTCGTTGGGCGATTTTTGCAGAATGGCACGAGACAAGTCTTCGGTGCCATCGGTTTTAAAGAATTGCTGGGTAAACACCTGGCGCGAACTTTCCCAGTTGTCAAGAAATTTTACTTCGGCAACCAGCTCATGCCCTTTGCGTGCAAAGTTTTTTCTATAGGTAAGCGTATATTCCGAATTGGGTTCCGCTTCATCTTCATCTTGCCGCCGGGTTGAGATGGCGGGGGTTGATTTTAGCGTATTAACATAGTCCTGGTAACGAATATTAGTGATTCGGGAGTTATCGCTTCGGCGAAACAAATAGGCGGCCGTTAAAATGCTGCCGCTGTTAAAATAATAGTCGAGTCCGCCTCGTATGTTGTTGTTAAAGCCTGTAATTTTTCCATCGTTATTTTGTTGCAAAATAAAGGTGCTGTCGTTGCGGTAAACCTCCTGGTAAAGTTTGCCAATGCCGGGCTGCTGCCGGTAGGCAATACCATAATTAATAAAAAAGTTTATTTTCTTATGGCGATAATTCAGGTTGGCCGCTGCACCCAGGTTGGTTGGGTAACCGGTGGTAACTTCAAACGAACCATTAAAACCCTGCCGGTTGTCTTTCTTTAAAATAATATTGATGATACCCGCCATGCCTTCCGCTTCGTAACGGGCCGATGGATTGGTAATGATCTCTACCCGGTCGATCATACTTGCCTGTAATTGCTGCAGGCCGCTGCCACCTTTAAAACTTACCAGTCCCGAAGGTTTGCCATCTATCAGCATTCGTATATTGCCGCTGCCGCGCAATTTTATGTTTCCTTCGGGATCTACTGAAACCGATGGAATATTGGTAAGAATATCTGATGCGGAGCCACCGGCATTGGCCAGGTCTTTGCCCACGGTAAATATCCTTTTGTCCAGCGAAAGCTGCATGGTGCTTTTATCGGCTTGTACTGTTACATCCTGCAGCGTATTTACAGAAGGCACGAGTTTTAATGCTCCCAGGTCATATGCACCCCGTTCGTTTGATAGATTGAAATCTCCGGTTGTTTTAGATTTGTATCCCATAAAATCTGCCTGGGCATAATATCGTCCATTAGCTAACGAAACGGAAAAGTTGCCCCCTTCGCCTGCTACACTTTCGGTAACCAGTTTATGTGTTGTGAAATTGAAAATTCTCACACCTGCAAAACTGAGCTTTCCGCCGGTTGCAGAATCGGTAATACTGCCTTTTACTAAAATTTTATTATCAGTTTGGCCAATGGCTTCAGGTGAAAACCAGAGAAACAATGCCGCTAAACAAAGGGCCAGGTTAATCAACAACTTTTTATAAACTTTAATCATTTTCTTACAATTATTTTGAATGCCGGTAGAAGCCTGTTTTTGTCGTTATTTACTGCACAGGCATATAAAGATAAATCGGGATGTTACTTTTTAATCGGCTAAAAAGAGGATCCTGTTGTTTTTGTAAATTATCATATGGTTCAATGATGGAAGGCTTATTAAGAATTCTCCATGGTGAAAGCTTCTTTTTTCTGCCCCCCGCAAGTTATTTTTTGCCGGTATACTTTAAGAAAAAAATCGGTAAAAAGGATAATCCAAACCCGTGATATAACTTGACGTTCCATTCGGGCATCATATGCAGCAACTTTTCAACGTATTTTTGGCGATACACATTGCCGGTGGATTTGCCGGCCTGGCAGCAGGTATTTTAGCCACTATGGTGGTAAAGGGTAAGAAAACACATTTGCTAACCGGCAAAATTTTCTTTTACAGTATGCTTGCTGCAGGCCTGTCGGCTTTGGTAATCAGTAATTTGCCTAACCACCACAATCTTTTTCTGTTTGCTGTCGGCGGTTTTACATTGTACTTGATTATGAGCGGTTATCGCATAATCTGGATAAAAAGAAACCTGCATAGCAAAAGCCGGGTTTTTACTCATATAGATTTTGGCATTACGCTGTTCGGTTTGGGATTTGGCATTTATTTGCTTAGCCAATCTGTCTTTATGTTTTTAAATGGTCGAACTTTTGGCCTGGTGCCCGGCGTGTTCGGTTTGATATGCATACTGCTGTCATGGCGCGATTTCCGAATATTCTCTGGCAAAGTTTCCATTAAACAAAAATGGATCACCCACCATTTATCCCGCATGATAGGGGCTTTAATTGCATCGTACACTGCTTTTTTGGTAGTAAATGTTCAGATTGAAATGCAGTGGATATTATGGCTGCTGCCAGGCGCTATTGGCGGGGTGCTCATAAGAAAATTCCTGGTAAAATACCGGCCAAAAAAGAAAGTTGCAGCTATTGCTTAAACGCCTTGTATACCGGCCTATTGAAAAAGATAAACCATTTAATATCGGCCAGCTAACCGGTTTTTAGCCGAAAATGCAGGCTGTAAATACCTACTCTGCGTATTTGATGAATTGCCTGCAAACAATTTTTATAGATTGCTGAACCAAAATGAAAGCGGCAGTAATCTTACACTTTTTGTTTCGCCCACAACGTTGAAGCAAAAGGCTTTAGGCGAATTAAACGAAAGTTTTCTTTTTGATATAGACGGGTTTTTACCATGGCGGCAATTTATTGATGATGAGCCTAATAACTTTTCTAACGGAGCCATCAATTTACGCCAAAGCCTGTTCGGGTTACCGGGATGGGAGGTAGCCATCATTTATGGTTGAACTAAAATACCCGGCAGTCTTAACTAAGGTTAAACAGCAGGTATTCCAAAACTTTGTTCATATATTTTTACGTTAATTTGATTGTTCTTAAATTGAAAGGTTGTTTTTTCGCCTGCAGCAAAAACGCATGGGCAATTAAAAGTAACGTTGACCACGAATATTTGCCGGTGATTTTAAACCTTTTTTTCGCTTTTATTTCGACTGATTGATTAATACCTGAAAATGAAAAAACTAACATTGCTTTGGCTGTCTATTGCTTTTTATACGATTGCAGCAGGACAGGTACTGTGCGGCTTCGACCAAAAAATGAAAGAGCTGAAAGAAGCCAGTCCTGAAGATGCAGGCCAAATTGCGGCTACCGAACAACTGGTTAAAAGATATATAGCCGAGCATCCGCCCGGTTTGCAAAAAAGGCAGAATGTAAGTTATACCGTACCTGTGGTTATACATGTAATGCATACCGGCGGCGCTGTGGGAAGTATATATAACCCAACGGATGCCGTGCTGCAGGGTTTCATCAATTATCTTAACCAGGTTTTTGCTGGTACTTACGCTGGCATGGAAGCGCCGGTTGGAGGCGGCGGTATAGTAAATATGGAGCTGACATTTGCTCTGGCCCAGCGAACGCCATCTTGCGGCCCTACTAACGGCATAGACCGGGTAGATGCCTCGTCAATACCCAATTATACTAATCTTGGTGTCAATTCGGCCAATACAAATGGTGTCACCGATCTTACTTTAAAAGATTTCGCCCGCTGGAACACTGCTGATTATTATAACATATGGGTGGTTAATAAGATTGACGGCAAAGATGGCACGACCGGACAATTTACTGCGGGGTATGCCTACTTCGCCGGTTCGTCGGCCAGCAGGGATGGAACCGTTATGCTTGCTACGCAGGCTGTTGCCGGCAGAAAAACATTGCCGCACGAAATAGGCCATGCCTTTAATCTGTATCATCCCTTTGAAAGCTCAAACCTGGATACAGAGTGTACCGTAAATAATAACTGCAATAGTGACGGAGACAGAGTCTGTGATACCGATCCAATTTCAAATAATGTAAACAGTTCGGGTGTGTTCAACTTTGGTTGCCGAACAGGAAACAATACATGCACCAGCACCTCCTATACAAAAAATACTGAGAACAACTTTATGAGCTATACCAACTGCTCCAGCCTTTTTACATTCGGCCAAAAGGCAAGGGTGCAGGCGGCTATGTCGTTGCCATCGCGAACAACCCTTGCATCCTCTTTAGGTGCAACCCCATGCGGCACTGTCATTAATTTTGCCGTGGCCAGCGACAACCAAACAGAAGACAATACCGGCACCGTTATAGACTGCAGAAGATACACGGAATACACTTATCAAATGAATATCGGCTCTGCGCCGTCGGCAACTGCTACGGTAACCCTTAGCTATTCGGGTACGGCAACCAACGGAAGCGATTACCTGGTAACCACCAATGGAAATTTCGCTGCTCCAACCAATACACTAAGTTTTGCTTCGGGTTCTTTGGCGCCTCAACCATTTAAGGTAAGGGTATTTGATGATGCCGCTACCGAGTCTGATGAAACTGTTGTTATAAATTTTACAGTGAATAGCGGAGGTGGAAACGCCGTCAAAGGAATTGCTACGCCAACTTTTACTTTAAATATAAACGATAACGATGCGGCAGCTATTAGCGGCGGCACCTTTTCTTTGCCAGTAGGTACGTATAATTCCAATATTTCTTCCGGTACGCCTTTCAGGGGTAATTATGCCGGAATTAGAATGCAAACCTTGTTTACGGCTGCCGAACTGAATGGTGTGGGAATTACCAATGCGGCTAATTTTACTTCAATGACTTTGCGGGTGGTCACAAAAAACTCCACCGTTCCTTACAATGGCTTCACTATTTCAATGGCTAATACCACTGCAACCAATGTATCGACAGGATTTATTCCCGCCACGTTCACCACGGTATTTCCGGCTACCAATTATTCAACCGTTACAGGTAATAATCTTTTCACTTTTTCGACCCCTTTTGCCTGGGATGGCACCTCAAATATTTTGGTTAATTTTTGTTTTGATAATGATGCTGCCGGCGCATTGGCAGATGTTACTGAAGGAAATACCGCTCCGCTGGGTGCAACAGTACGTGCCACTACCTATTCCAACGATGTGGCCAGCGATCCCTGTTCAGCCTCCGCCGCTTTTATTTCTAATTTTAGGGTAAACGCTACATTCGGCACTTCATTATCCGGCACTCAAATATCTACTGTCTTTAACAGCAGTAGAAACGGCTATGTTGGACCCAACGATGATGTGTATTTTTATGACATTGCAGGTAAAGTTATTGCCCGCGTTAAAAACCTTACTGCTTTCGATTATGGATGCACCAAGGTAACCATTGACCGGGCGGGCCTAACGGGCGTCCAGTTTTGGAATGCAAATGCGGCGGATCGTCTCTTATCAAAATCTATAAAAGTTGTACCTGCAAATAATACAGCAACTGGCAGTTACCAGGTTACACTATATTATACGCAGGCCGAAGTTGCCGGGTGGCAGACCGCTACAGGGCGCACCTGGGCAGGGAGTGCTATGCAGGTTGCCAAAGTGTCAAATGGGTTTTTTATTCCGGATGTAACGCCGGCCCAACCGCATACGGCCGATGTTACATTGGTCACCGGTACTAAAACAGCTTTTGGTTCAGACTATTCTATTCGCGGCGATTTTAGCAATGCCAGTTTATCGGGCTTTGGGGCAGGTGTGCCCGGAGCGTCGCCTTGTGCAACAAACTCCTGGACGGGCGCCGTTAACAACCTGTGGAGCAACCCCGGTAACTGGAGCTGCAACAGGGTGCCGTTAACGGGCGATGTTATTGCGATATCATCCGGTACGCCACACCTGGATATTAATTTTACAGTTGCAGGCTCGCTTACGCTAAGTGGTACCGGATCACTGACGGTTGACCCCGGCGTAACGCTAAACGTAACGGGAATATCGAATGTACCGTAAGAGAGGAGAAAGGTGGAAGGAAAAAGGTTTAAGGGATAAGGGGGATAGAGGAAGTCATGGGGAGTTGGGCGAAAGGTTTTTGGATATAGGAGAAACATGAAAGGGTGGAAGGTGTGGGTAGTGTGAAAGTGTGAATGGTGAATCAATGCCGTTTGCTTCAATGGATAATGACAAACTCTTAATGGAAGTAAATTGGCTCCATAGGAGCCACCTGTTTATAGCAAAAGAATAAGAATGACTTTACAGGCTCCATAGGAGCCGCCTATATTCAAATCTGTAGAGGAGGCACCTACGGAGCCGTCAAAATTCCCGCGGGAATATTTTCTACAAACAGGATGCTCCTAACGGAGCAAAGGCATAGCCAACTCGGATGCCTATTACTACTGCCCGCAACCTTTCGCTAACGAATTTGAAGGCATTGAATTTCTCTTTATACTGTAAGTACAGTACGAAATCGACAATTTCATAGCGACAATGGCAAAATCTGAAGCGAAGAGAATTGGTTCTTGGCTCCATAGGAGCCACCTGTTTATAGCAAAAGAATATGAATGATTTCACAGGCTCCATAGGAGCCGCCTGTATTAAAGCGGTAGAGGAGGCGCCTACGGAGCCATCAAATTGGCATTGGGAATATTTTCTATAAACAGGATGCTCCTAATGGAGCAAAGGCATAGCCAAAGCTGTTGACCTTTGCTACCGCAACCCTTCCTTAACGAATTCATACGCATTGAGTTTTTGTTTGGTTTGTATGAAAAATAAATGAGCGGCATGTTTCAAATTGATAATGACAAAATCAGAATGGAAGTGAATTGGCTCCATAGGAGCCGCCTGTTTATAGCAAAAGAATATGAATGACTTCACAGGCTCCATAGGAGCCGCCTATATTCAAATCTGTAGAGGAGGCACCTACGGAGCCGCCAAACCACCAACAGGAGCAATTTCTATAAACAGGATGCTCCTAATGGAGCAAAGGCATAGCCAACTCCGTTGCCTGTTACTACTGCCCGCAACTTTCCGCTAACGAATCTAAACGCATTGAATTTCTCTTTATACTGTAAGTACAGTACGCGATCGACAAGTTCATTGCGATAATGGCAAAATATGAAGCGAAGAGAATTGGCTCCATAGGAGCCACCTGTTTATAGCAAAAGAATATGAATGATTTCACAGGCTCCATAGGAGCCGCCTGTATTAAAGCGGTAG
>JBBRCW010000253.1:0-10260 GCA_038204535.1 Chitinophagales bacterium
AGGCAATAAAGCAGTTCGGACTGGTGATCAATTCGGTATTGGACGGGTAACAAATTAAAAAATATAAAACCAGCATATGAAAAAAAACAGCTTCTTCTCTTTTGTGGTGCTATTCCTTTCGGGGTTCTTAATTATATCAGCCATGATTTCGTGCAACGAAAGCACGGACACCAGCCATAAAGCCGACACCTGGTTTGAAGATAAAGCATGGCTCAGTGAATTAAAGCTTACACCCCATGAAACAATAGACCAGCAACAGTTCAGGGCCGAATACGAAGCAAACAAACAGGCCTGGGACAAGGCTTTTGCCTTTTTAAAAAATACCAGCCTGGATACTATGAAACCGGGCAGGCATGTTATAGATGGAGAGAATGTTTTTGCCCTTGTTACTCAACCCACGCCAAAAAGCCAGGATACAGCAGCATGGGAAGTACACCAAAAATATATTGACATTCATCACATCATCTCAGGTAAAGAGATGATTGCATTAGGTCCGCTCGATTCAGCTACCGAAACTAAACCCTATGATGCAGGTAAGGACATCGCATTCTATACATCTGACGGTAAATTTTATGAAGTGGGAAATAAGGACTTTTTAATTATTTTTCCCCCTGTTGCGCATTGCCCGGGCGTTAAAGTAGAGGGATATGACCAGGTAAAAAAAATAGTAATTAAAATCAGGAAAGCAACATAAAAAAAGATCAGGCATACATGCTGGTGTTGCCTGGTGTACAGTGTTGAAATCAGGGGCGATACAGTTTAGGCTTCCTCGTGAAAACACTACAGAGGTAATGGACATAGTATCACTTAATTCATTTTAACCTTAGTGAAAGAAATACATGAACTCAATTTTTCAACCTTATTACCTTATTAAAGTTCATAAACCGCAAAGGCATGAGTTGTTGTTTGTTTATTTGTTCGTTTGCAACTGGTAGAATAAAGTAAGAAGGCAGGAAAATTTTTGAATGGTTTTCTACTTAGGTTAAAACCAGGCAATTGGTTTTGGCTGAACTAAAAAGAATTTAATTTTTGTTGAAGCGTTAAAGAAACCTGTTGCATATTTTTTAAAACCATGCTTTGCACGAATGAACATTTCTTTCAATCAGTCTTCTAAAAAGATATAAAAAACGCAATGAAAATAAGAGCTGCAGTTCTACACCAAATGGGCATTGAACGGCCCTACGACCAAAGCAATCCATTAACAATTGAAGAGGTAGAATTGCACAAGCCCGAAACCGGTGAAGTGCTTGTTAAAATACATGCAGCAGGCCTTTGCCATTCTGATCTCTCGGTAATTGATGGCAATCGTCCACGGCAGGTGCCTATGGTATTGGGCCATGAAGCAGCAGGTGAAATCGTTGAACTGGGCAGTGGTGTAAAAAATCTTGCTCCTGGAGATCATGTAGTCTTTTCCTTCGTGCCTATTTGCGGGCACTGCATGCCATGCATGACTGCTCGTCCGGCACTTTGTGAAAACGGCGTAGCTGCAAACAACAAGGGAATGTTGTTGGATGATGGCATGCGGTTATTTGATCACCAGCAACAACACATTCATCATCACATGGGTGTATCCGGCTTTGCTGAATTTGCCGTGGTTTCGGTTAAATCAGTTGTTCGAATTGACAAGAGCTTACCATTTGATATTGCTGCCTTATTTGGTTGTGCAGTAATGACCGGGGTAGGAGCAGTGATTAATACAGCCAAATTAATGTTGGGACAAACGGTATTGATTACCGGTTTAGGCGGGGTTGGTTTTGCTGCCCTGCTGGGTGCGCTTTCCGGTGGTGCAAGCAAAATAATTGTAGCGGATATAAATGACGATAAGCTTGCAAAAGCATTGGAACTTGGAGCGCATGAGGCTATAAATTCATCAGCAGAAAACGCGGTGGAACAGGTAAGAGACTTGACACATGGTGGTGTTGACATAGGGATGGAATTTGCCGGCGTGGTACAGGCGCTTGAGTTTACTTACAATGCCACCGCCCGCGGGGGCAAAACGGTATCGGCGGGGTTACCGCATCCTTCTAAAATGATGCAGTTGTCCGTAACAAAGCTGGTAGCGGAAGAGCGTACGTTGCAGGGCTCGTATATTGGCAGTTGTATACCAGCCCGCGACATACCGTCATACATTGCCTTATACCAGTCGGGCAGGTTGCCGGTTGATAAACTGATGACACATTCATTACGCCTTGATCAGGTAAACGAAGGATTTGAACGACTGGCAAAAGGAGAGGCGATACGGCAAATTATTACCAGCTTTTAATAGCGGCATATGGTTAGCTACAAGGGGTAAAAAGGTGCTTTGAAAAGATGTCGTATCCCGATGTATCGGGATACGAGGCAACCATGGCTCCCCAAAGATCTATTGCCCGGTCCATACATTTTATTACACGTTGTTTAATATGAACGATAATCAGATGGAGATGAACAACCTTCTTAAAACATCCGCCTTTGTAAACGGCAAGTGGCTGGCAGCAGGCAGCGGCCAAACCTTTGATGTGATAAACCCGGCTACCGGTGAGCTGATTGCTGCTGTACCAGATATGAACCGCGACGATGTACGCCTGGCCATAGATGCAGCCCATGAGGCCTGGCCATTGTACCGCGCTTTGACCGCAAACGACCGGGCACAACTAATGAAGAAGTGGTATGCGCTGATTTTGGAAAATAAGGAAGCACTGGCTAACCTGATGACGATAGAATGCGGAAAAGTTTTGCAGGAAAGCCTGGGAGAAGTGGACTATGGTGCCTCATTTGTAGAGTGGTTTGCAGAAGAAGCCCGGCGTACGTATGGTGATGTAATACCCCCTCCGTCGAACGACAGGAGAATTGTAGTAATAAAGCAATCAATTGGCGTGGTGGCAGCGCTTACGCCGTGGAATTTTCCACTGGCAATGATAACCCGTAAAGTGGGTCCGGCACTTGCCGCAGGCAGCCCCGTGGTGGTGAAGCCACCTTCCGAAACACCCTTAACAGGCTTGGCACTTGCATACTTAGCTGAACAGGCTGGCTTTCCTGCCGGAGTGTATAATACCGTTACAACAACCGACAGCAGTGGCGTAGGTAAAGAGTTATGCGAAAACAAAAAGATACGCAAGCTTTCATTTACCGGTTCTACAATGGTGGGCAAAATATTGATGAGCCAATGTTCTTCTACATTAAAAAAGCTTTCGCTCGAATTGGGCGGTAATGCTCCCTTTATTGTTTTTGATGATGCTGATATTGATGCCGCCGTTAAGGGCGCCATTGCATCCAAATTCAGGAACAGTGGACAAACCTGTGTATGCGTAAATCGTTTTTATGCGCAGGATAATGTGTACGATGAATTTGTTGAAAAACTAACCAAAGCAGTAGCAGCATTAAAGGTGGGTAACGGATTGGATAGAGCGGTGCAGGTGGGCCCTCTGATTAGTGAAAAAGCATTGAATAAAGTAAAGCATCATGTGGAAGATGCCGTTGCAAAAGGTGCAGCGATACTGCAGGGTGGTAAAGCAATAGACGGATTGTTTTACCAGCCAACCGTTTTAGCAGGTGCCACGTCAGAAATGATTATAGCCAGGGAAGAAGTGTTTGGGCCTGTAGCGCCAGTCTTTCGTTTTAGCACCGAAGAAGAAGTAATTACAATGGCAAACGATACGGAGTATGGGCTTGCATCCTATTTCTACAGCAGGGATATTGGCCGTTGCTGGCGGGTGGCCGAAGCCCTGGAAAGTGGCATGGTGGGTATTAACGAAGGGGCCATTTCAACAACAGTAGCCCCTTTTGGCGGCGTAAAGGAATCGGGTATTGGGCGTGAAGGATCAAAATACGGAATGGATTACTTTATGGAAATAAAATATTTGTGCTTTGGAGGAATTGAATAATTGAATTTTCAGAAAACACTTAAAACCCTGATTGCTTAGTTAAACTATTTATCGATATGCCTCGTTCTATTTTACGCCAATTGATCCAGATCCCTGTTATTGTCGCAGCCCTAGGATACTTTGTTGATATCTATGACCTTTTATTGTTTAGTATAGTACGAATTGAGAGTCTTAAATCATTGGGAGTTTCCGATGAAAACTTATTGAGCCAGGGTGTTTATCTTATAAATATGCAAATGGGCGGTTTGCTGATCGGCGGAATTTTATGGGGAATATTAGGCGATAAAAAAGGACGGATAACGGTATTGTTCGCGTCAATATTAATTTATTCATTAGCTAACATTGCAAATGGGTTTGTTGCTACGGTAAATCAATACGCACTGCTGCGATTTATAGCTGGTGTAGGTTTAGCCGGTGAGTTAGGAGTAGGGATAACACTGGTGGCCGAGATATTGCCAAAAGAGATAAGGGGATACGGTACCTCATTGGTAGCCAGCGTAGGTATGTTAGGCGCGGTACTTGCTTATTTTGTGGCAGACCACTTTCAATGGCGAATGACTTATTTTATTGGTGGCGGTTTGGGTTTGTTATTGTTGCTGATGCGTGTAAAGGTTTTTGAATCAGGAATATTTCAGCAGGTAAAAGAGAAGCCTGTTTCAAGAGGAAATGTCTTCCAGTTATTTAGTTCGGGTAAGCAATTTTATAAATATATCCGCTGTATTTTAATTGGTGTTCCGGTTTGGTTTGTAGCTGGAATTCTAATGACCTTTTCTCCTGAATTTGGTAAGGCTCTTGACCTTGGTGTACCTATAATTGCAGGTAAAGCTGTTATGTGGGAATACCTGGGATTAACCGTAGGCGATATTTCAAGTGGCTTGCTTAGCCAGTATTTCAAAAGCAGAAAAAAAGTAGTGTTCTTATTTATTTCTTTGGTCGCAGTCTTATCCGCGGTTTACCTTTTTGTTCCCCTTCATTCGGATACGATTTTTTACGCATTATGCGCCTGCCTTGGTTTTGGTGCTGGTTATTGGGCATTGTTTGTGACCATCGCGGCTGAGCAATTTGGCACCAACATTCGGGCAACAGTTGCTACGACTGTTCCAAATTTTGTTCGCGGAAGCATAATTATTATGACGCCGCTTTTCCTATTTTTTAAAGAGCAGTTTGGAATTTTAACAAGTGGAGGACTTGTTGGCGTTTTTGCGATTGGGATTGCTTTATTTGGGTTATATAATATGGAAGAAACTTTTGGTAAAGACTTAAACTATATAGAAGAAGACCATGAAGACACTCCGGCAGCTGGTATGCAAAAATCTGCTGTACAAAAAGCTGCCGCGCCCATTATTGAATAAATGTGAATATTTATGAAAGACAATCGTACGGAAAGGTATAGGTTATGTTGACTGCCTTTAATTAATTGCAATTAAGTTTCACTCATTAATTGAAAACCTTGCAAGAATGATTTGAACTGATAATTACCCTGTTTATTAACGATAACAAGCTATCGGTGAAGGCCGTTGAGGGAATGAATGGGCGATGAAGTAGTGTAGTAAAAAGATAGGCAGGAACATTAAAAATATACTTGAACAGGTATCGAAATAAATAAAAAAATACTTATTAAATTTTCATGAAAAAAAATATTCTAATAATTCCCGGCGACGGAATAGGACAGGAAGTAACCGCATGTGGTAAAGCGGTGCTTGAGCAAATCGCTTTGGACCATGATCATGAATTTATATTTGACAATGCTTTAATGGGACATGCCGCTATTGAAGCCACCGGCAGCCCCTTGCCCGATGAAACGCTTGATAAAGCAAAAGCAAGTGATGCTATTTTATTTGGCGCGGTAGGCCATATAAAATATGATAACGACCCTACCTTAAAAGTTAGGCCCGAAGGAGGTTTACTGGGGATTAGAAAGGGTTTAGGTTTGTATGCCAATTTGCGGCCGATTGTTTTATTTGATGAATTGCTTGAGGCATCCAGTATTAAACCGGAAATATTGAAAGGAACAAATATCCTGTTTTTTAGGGAGCTGACAGGCGATGCTTATTTTGGTGAAAAAAAACGAAGTGAAGATCGCAACGCTGCTTCCGATCTTATGATCTATCACCGGTTTGAAGTGGAACGCATAGCCATAAAGGCTTTTGAAGCGGCAATGACCAGGAATAAAAAAGTATGTTCAGTTGATAAAGCAAATGTTTTGGAAAGCTCCCGCCTGTGGCGGGAAGTTGTACAGGATGTAGCGAAAAATTATCCTGAAGTTGAAACTACACACATGTTTGCCGATACTGCTGCCATGCAATTGATAAAAAATCCCAGGCAGTTTGATGTAATTGTGACTACAAATATTTTCGGCGATATATTAACGGATGAAGCTTCTCAAATTGCTGGTTCTATGGGAATGCTGGCATCTGCCTCTATTGGTGATGGGACTGGATTTTTTGAACCCATTCATGGTTCGGCACATGATATAGCTGGTCAAAATAAGGCCAACCCATTAGCCTCCATTCTTTCTGTTGCCTTAATGCTTGATATTGGTTTTGGATTGAAGGACGAAGCGAAAAGAGTTACTGAGGCCATTGAACAAGTGTTAAAACATGGCTTTCGAACAGGAGACATAGCCATTGGAAATACAGACAGGAATAAAATATTGGGTACAAGGGAAATGGGGCAACAGGTAATATTGTTTTTACAGCAAATACCTGTAAAGCAGGGATTGCATTTAGCTATTGAAAACGCAGAGTAAAAGTTTAATAGCAAAAGTTATTGTGCTATTGATACGAAGTTTATAGTCCAATCATTTCAAGGTGGGTTTAAACTACAATGGAAAAATCATTTTGACAAAGCGTTTGGACAATTGAGAAATGAGAATTAACCCCGATAGAAAATTTGATGAAAAGTATAGCTTATGCATGGTCACAATGAAAATTTTATTTGGGAGGGAGGCAAATTTCGCCGTCGCGATTTTCTTCAATATGGCACCGCTGTAGCAGGAGGAATGATGCTTACTCCTTTGTTATCAAAGGCTGGAATTAATATAACAGAAACGGTTAACAATGAACTTTTTTGGTACCAAAAACCATTAAGGATAATGCATACAGTATTACGGGAAATTGATGCTAAAGCTTATGATGCCAATGCCGTTATTGATTATTTACAAAAGGGAGGCTATAACACGCTATGTGTAAACGCTGGCGGCATCGTTGATTTTTTTCAAAATCCTTTACCCGGAGCAAATATTAATCTCTTAATGGGCAATAGGGACATTCTAAAGGAAATTTCTTCGGCATGTAAAATTGCAGGCATTAGAGTTATAGCACGCATTGATTTTCGCGGAGCTGAAGAACATGTTTATAATAAATTCCCGGATTGGTTTATGAAAGGTCCCTTGCAGGAACCTAAAATAATGAACTGGACCAAGCCGCAATTATATGAGTCATGTTACAAGGGACAGCATCGAAATGAATATGCAAATGAGTTTGTGAGATATGTTCTGAGGAATTATTCAGTAGATGGCATCTGGCATAATTCTCCGGGCTCAAGGGGAATCTGTTATTGTCAACGCTGCCAAAAATCCTTTCAATCTTCCATAGGAAAAGCAATACCCATTCCGGAAAAGGCAACAGCAGAAGAAATGGATGAATATATGGGTTGGAAACGGCAGGCCGCGGATGAATATATGAACCAGGTTAAACAAACGGTTAAGTCGTTTGGAAGCGATAAAGTATACACCGCCGAAGTTTTCAGCTTATATGGTTTAGGTACAGATGCTGAATGGGGAATTGATTTGAAAAATGCCAAAGATCATTTTGATATTCTGGTAAGTGTTGCATTTTTAACTGGTGGTGGTACAGATAAATATTATTATGACCTTAATTATGGAAGCACCATTATTAAGTTCTTAAAGTCAATGGTGCCAGAAAGGGAAGCTGTAGTAATGTATGGCGGCAATGGAACTTCACATCGTTTGGTAATTGACCCAGGCATTGATTTGAAAATATGGCTATGGCAAATATTATCAGCAGGCGGCAGGTTTTGGAATTGTTATTTTTCAAATGTTCCCACACTAACCCACGATAACCGGAACGCCTTTAATGAAACAGAAGTTTACCAGTTTGTAAAAGCAAACGAAAAGGTGCTTGAGCAACAGGTCCCTGTTTCAAATATTGGAATGTATTACTCCAGGCCTACCAGGTTATCGTATCACAAACCATCTGAAGAAGGGGATGATTTTGGAACAGAAATGAAGGGCTTTGAAAATATTTTCATGGAGAATCATATCCCCAATGATTTTATATTAGATGACCAGGTAAGCAAAGAAAAGTTGGGTAAATATAAAGTGGTCATTTTGCCTAATGTAAGATGCATGTCGGATAAGGAAATAGCATTACTGAAGGACTATGTAAGGGATGGTGGAAATATTATCGCCACCTATTCAACAAGTTTGTATGATGAATATGGAAAGGAACGCAAAGATTTTGGATTAAGTGAATTGTTTGGGGTGATGTATGCAGGTAAAAAAGAAAATACCCGTAAGGATAATTACCAGTATATCCTAAATAAAAATCACCCGCTTGTACAGCCGGATAGCGCGCAAACAGAATTGTTATTTAATGCTGGATATACTGCATTATGTAAACCATCAAATAATGCAAATGTTATATGTACCTGGGTACCAACTATTCAAAACCAGCCCCCCGATAAGTCGTGGGTTGAAAAATTTTCTACAGAATTTCCAACAGTAGTGGAGAATAATTATGGTAAAGGAAAGGTTATTTACTTTGCCAATCAACCCGATTTGATTAGTTACATTATAGGTCACCAGGACCCGAGGAACCTGCTTTTGCGCAGCATCAGGTACCTGGCAGGCAATTCAATTCCAATAGAAAGCAGTGCGCCTTCAAGTGTAAATATTGGGCTCACAAAATCTTTATCAAAGCGGGGAAACTATATTTTGTCTCTTGTCAATACCACTTCAGGGCCTGTTCGCCCTGTTCGGGAATTGATACCGGTAAATAGCATAAACATAAAATTGCGTCTTGACGAAAATTCAGTTTTCAGCCATAAAGTATTACGTTGTCAGGGTGATTGCAGTGTTACCTTCGATGGGCAAAACGTGGTATTAAATATCAGTAAACTCGAAGATTTTTTTGCACTGCATATTGTAATGAATACGTGAGGATAAATAACAAATAATACTTGATCGCCTCATCACTATAACGGGCATTGCGAAATGAGTGAGGCCAGGGTTTGTAAACTTTTAGCCCCGTCTTAGGGTATGAAGTAGAGGATATGACCCTATCAGGTTATAAACAAGATAAATACCTGAATGAAGGCAGTGTAAAAAACCTCCTTAAAAGGAATTGCCGTTAAATCATTTGATCTTCCGTCAGGAGTGTATAATGTGGTGGTTTCCTATGTTGATGAAAAACAAGGGAAGGGGTCACTATCGTTATTGGTAAATGGAAAACAGAAAGCTTTGTGGAAATTAGATGTAGATGTAGACACGTGGAGGCGGAAAACCATACCTAATATAGAGATTAAGCAGGGTGAAGAAATTAAGGTAGTTGGACTGGCAGATGGATCAGAGTCTGCTATATTGGATTTTATTGAGTTTATATCCCGGGAAGCGGTCGCCAGGTCAAAATAATCTTGTTGTCTGTTATTAAAGGTTTTTTTAAACAACAATGATCAACTTCACAAACCAAATCATCTATTCAATTGTAAATTTCAACCAGAAATTTACAAAACAAAATTTATTTTTATTATTTGTAGGGGTAAACTTTTGTTGGCTCGTATCAATTGTTAACGGTTCATAATTAATATAGTACATCACTATTAAAATTGCTGTCATATGAGATCAAATACACGTTTGTCATGGGGTAGTTATGCCCTGTTCTTTCTTCTGTTCAGTTTTCAATCTACCATTTACGCACAAGTAAAAAATAGCCAGGTAAAGGGAGTTGTCCAGGGCAATGATAACGATCCCATTGAAGGTGTTTCTGTTATTATCAGGAATACAAAAACAAATTTTTCAACCGGCACCAGTACCAACAGCGCGGGTGAATTCAGTTTTTCAAATATACCCGTCGGTGGCTCCTACAGTTTTACCTTTTCAACTGTTGGCTTCGAAACGCAAACTTTATCAGGTTACAATATTAAAGAAGACATAACCCTGTCTTTGATGGTTAAGATGAAGGCTACCGCGGCTTCTCTTGACCAGGTGGTAGTTGTTGGATATGGCACTCAGAAAAGAAAAGATCTAACCGGTGCTGTGGGATCGGTTGCCGGCAAAGACATAAAAGATTTAGCGGTAGCCAGGGTTGACCAGGCTCTTTTGGGTAAAGCTGCCGGAGTGCAGGTAAAGCCAAGTACAGGAGAACCGGGAGCAGCA
>JBBRCW010000254.1:0-10224 GCA_038204535.1 Chitinophagales bacterium
TTATTATTGTTCGCGGAGAATCTAAGGCGGCTGCACCGGTAGTAACTTTTGAGGGGATAATTATAGTTGCACCAGAGGCCTTATTGTAACTTGACACCTTTGCCGTTATTGAAACCGAGCTCAGGCCTTCTACTGTTATTGATGCTTCGTTATCATTGTCAGAGGGACTATAATCCAGGTTTGCAGGAAAATCAATATTTACACTGGTACCTTCTTTAAAGTCTTTAAGTGGAATTTGATTTACTGAGGCTACATTGTTTAATCCTTTAAGATCCGTTTGAGCAGAAGGATCCGTCGGAGCCTGAATTGTTTTAACTTTTACTGAAGCTTCTTCATCGAATAAGTAAGCCATAGACGTGTGCAAAAAGGGCGTGTACGCAGCCCCATACGCCAAATCGTTTACCACAGCCGCACGAAACGAATTGACAACATCTGTAGCGCCTGTTTTGGTTTCGGCCCTGGGAACGTCTAGTATAGCAAAACGGTCTCTAAGCTTTGCAGCATGCGTAAGCATGGATTGGCATAATGTATTGTAATTTGTTAGCGTAAGATTGATGGATGCATGAGGGGCCACGAGCAAAGTGGGTTCGTCAACAGCATCTAATGCATCAAGCGCATTTGCATATGGAGCTGCATCGTCTGTTAAAGTATTACCCACCGAAACAATCCAGCACGAACCTCCGCCATTATCGTAAAACATTCTTAGCGCGTAGTACAAATTATACGTGTTTTGCGAAACCGGACTTGTGTTTGTAACCGCAGTAACAATATTATTTGCATCTTTTGTTATGTCAAATTGATAATTAAAATTATCAGCGGTACCAAACAGATCAATGTACTCCAGCATGGAATCAATTCTGACAGGTACATTAAGTTTTCCTGCGGGAGTTTTTCTGGTAACTCCTATAAAAGCTGGTACTGCAGTGGATACTTCAGCCACTGAGGGAGGGAGGGTAGCTATTTCCTCCACATAAACGCCCGGCGAATTGTATGTAGGCATAAGAATTAAAAGTTTAATGGTTTTTAAGAATTGTTGTGTAATATTTTCTGCTTAAATGATGTCTTCCCCAGGTCTTGCTTAATACTAATTTTAAGTGTCTTGCTCTCCATAGGTTTATTGTTGATGTTTCAGATCCTGGTGAACAATATTTTCTACTGATTTAATTTTAGTAACAGCATCTTTATTATTTGCCTGGAAAACAAGCATTCGAATTTTGAATAATGCAGATGGGCGATAGGTGGTACGAAGGGCAGTCCATAATTCATTTTGTTGGCCAAGGGGCAGGGTAATGAATTCCACCGTTAATTTCTCAACGTTCTTCGGATATCCTTCGTCTGCCTGGTCGGCAAATACCCGGTTGGCCTGAAAATAAGCGATCACATCAGATAAACGATTAAGGCCGGTAATATAATCCCCCCAGTTGGCCACCAGCATAAGGTAGATGTTAAGCCTTATTTCCGGAAACACATTATAATATTTCGCCGACTCACCTACACCAACTTTGTTTATATAAGCATTGTCTGGTTTTGTGTTTTCTTCCTTTTCCATATTAATGAGCAACATGGTGATGGCATCTTTAGAAAACCTGATGGCATCGTCATCCTGCTGGGCCAGAAAAACGAATTGCGGTAATGATTTGCCCGTTCCTAACTGGGTGGCAAGTTTCTGCTTTACGTATGAAAGGGTATCTCCAAGCATAAAAAAAATTACTACAAATTCTCAATTGTTGGTTTCAGCCAGAATATGTTTTCAAAGTTGAAAGATCTAAACTTGATGGTTGGTCCATTGACCATGTTTTTCATCAACTTAGATCCTACTTTATCAAACCTTTTTCGTTACCCTTCTATTTACAAAAGACAACGAACGTTATTCATTGGCAGGAAAATACCATCTTCCTGGTTATGGAATTAAACGTATATGGGTTTGAGTATGATTTATCTTTTAGGTTGTTGAACTAAAAGATTTGGTGAAGTACGTAGGTAAGCGATACCAGAAAAAAGAAGTTGAAACAAATTGTGATTTAAAGATATAATGTTATCTAAACAAATGCTATTTTCTTAAATAATTTTTTTCAAACGATCATTTTTATATTGAGGCAATTGGTATTTGGGCCAACCAGGATATAGAGCTTTTCAATATCTGACGCAGCCTGCGGGCCGATATAGCGCTTATAAAAAAGAAGTCCGGCTGAGATATAATCTTACGATGATATGGTTAGCTGACCAATAAAACAAAAGACGGGATGGTTATTCCATTGTCCTCCGCGACTGTAGGAAGTCTTATTAAAATGCGATGAAAAACCTGTGCGGCATATGGGATGGCAGAAAAGGAGAACCAGCAAAGGGGTATCATTAATGAGAGGTTTTGCTGTTAATCCGGAACACTACAAAAAAATCCCGCTGTATTGCGAAGCATATGGTTCACCTGAAAAGGAGTGTGTGGGCAGCACCAGTAATGTGATTTCTTTTGTAATAATGAAAACATGTACACACGGCAATTGGGCCGTTGGCCTTAATGGGTGATTGTGGGTTATTGTCAATCATTTACCGGCAATGAACTAAAATGTATGGGAAAATCCAGGGATCATTCCTGTTAAAAGGTTTAATCACAGTTTATTAATGGCAGGATGTTTAGATTTTCTTTTGCCATCGTTTTGCAGGATATTTTGAACGAACAACGCATCGTTGTGTTCCGGAAACAATTGCAAACCCAGCGTTTACCATTTTATTAAAGATATACTGACGGCAGCATAATAAATTTTCAATACTTTTCAGTTTGAATGATAAAGGCAATTTTTAATTCAATAATTTCTCTTTGCCTCAACACATTTCATTCTTGTCATATAATTATTAAACAATGAAAAATTCGCGACGAAATTTTGTAAAAAACCTGGGCGGTTCTGTTCTGGCCCTTTCCCTGGGTTCGGCTGCTGCCGCCGAAAATGAGGTGATCCAAAAGAAACTGTTCTCAGGCATCAGGACCGCTGCGAACGACAAAGTGCGTATTGGTTTGATTGGCTGCGGCATCATAGGCCATTACGATACCGATACGGCACTTAAAGTAGATGGAGTAGAGCTAGCAGCGGTTTGCGATCTCTATACCGGGCGGCTCGACAGGGCAAAAGAAAAGTGGGGAAATCAAATTTTTACCACGCGGGATTACCGGGAATTACTGGTTAAAAAAGATATTGACGCTGTGCTGATCTGCACGTCCGACCACTGGCATCAGCGAATTGCCATCGACGCTTTAAAGGCCGGAAAACATGTGTACTGTGAAAAGCCTATGGTGCAAAAAATAGATGAAGGACAAGCTTTGATTGATGCGGTAAAAAGGTCAGGAAAAGTTTTCCAGGTGGGTAGCCAGCGGGCCAGCAGCGTAGCTATACTGGAAGCGAAAAAATATTTTGAACAAGGTATTATTGGCGAGATCACTACGGTGCAGGCATACTGCGACCGGTCTGATGCAAAAGGGGCATGGCAATACTCCATTCCAACGGATGCATCGCCCCAAACGATTGACTTTGATACTTTCTTAGGGCATGCCCCCAAGGTGCCTTTTGATGCAACCCGGTTTTTTAGGTGGCGTAACTATAGCGACTACGGCACCGGTTGCGCAGGCGACTTAATCGTTCACCTGTTAACTGCCCTGCATACCGTAACCGGCAGCATTGGCCCCAATAAAATTTTTGCCTTTGGCGAATTGAATTACTGGAAAGACGGCAGAGATGCATATGACCTGGTTAATTCAGTTATGATGTATCCCAAAAGCGACAAACATGCCTCGTTTCAATTGCACACCCGCATAAACCTTTCCGACGGTGAAGGCAAAGGCGGTTTTGGATTAAAAATAACCGGCACCGAAGGCGCCATGGATATTGGCTGGAACGATTTTAAAATTTATACCCTCAAACGAAGCCAGGCGCCGGGCTATGGTGGTTACGACAGTTTTGAAAGTTTTTCGGCCAAACAAAAAGAGGAGTTTAAAAAATGGTACAAACAAAAATATGGCGATGCCAAAGGCGGCTACGAAACAGGCAAAACCATTGAATTTACTCCGCCCGAAAATTATGACGACAGGCTCGATCATATGATCACCTTTTTCAATGGCGTACGTACCGGTTCGGCCATAGCCGAAGATGCAGTGTTTGGTTTGCGCACAGCCGGACCTTCGATAGCCTGCAACATCAGCGCCGCGCAGAAAAAAGAATTGAACTGGGATGCGGTGAAGATGAAATTGATCTAAGGGCCTTCTATATGGTTTAGAGAATTGAAATAATTCCGCAACAAATTGAGAAATGATGTTGTGGAATTTTTTTTATGAATAACACAGCACCTTGAAATGAATATATGAGCTATTGATGATCATTTTATTACGGCAAATCAAACAATGGATGATCCGTTATTGCCTGTTTCTGAAATTAAATTAAGTCTCGAATTATTTGCGAGACGATTATTTAATGACTATTTTAATAAAGACAGGTGCCATTTATTAATGATTCACCAATAAATTTCTGGCACTTCATTAATTTATTCATAATAAAACCCCACTATTATGAAAAGGCTATTATCTATATTACTCGGCTCTTTCTTAATCTCCCTGGTTCTTATGTATGGTTGCAGACCAGGTAAACCAACCGGCTCTTATATACCGCGAACCGGAAAAGTAATGGTTAAACCGGTTGATGATATCAAAAGGAATTTTCAGTATTGCCGCTACGAAGTTACAGGTCCGCCATCAAAAGGACCAGCGGGTATAAAAAAGGGTGAGTTTATTTGTGTAAAATGTCCTGTAGGCAGAAGCGGCTGCGATGCCTTTTCTAAAATTGAATTAGGTGATGGACAGGTTTATCCTGTAAAATCCAAAGACAAAGGACTTGCATGCACCAGTTGCCCCGCAAGTACTGCCAATCCACCAGGTTACCCGTTTGAAGAACAATAGGAATAAATGGACAGCGTGTTTTTTAACGTAATGCCGGTAAAAAGTTGTTTATAAAAAAGTTCTTTTTGTCGGCATTGTTTCAGATGACCTTCAATCTACATAGGTCTCTTTCAAAATTGCCTTCACTTTGGCGATTTCCTCTGATGATATGCTTCCAAAAACGTTTACGATTCTATTTCGATCAATGGTTCTTATCTGGTCAAGGACAATGAAACCCGTAGTTGCATTATTTTTTATTTCAATCCGTGTTGGATAAGTCTTCAAACTATTGGTTATTGGCGCAATAACCATTGTTTGCAGGTGCCGATTCATTTCATTGGGCGAAAGAATGAGGCAGGGCCGGGTCTTATTAATTTCACTCCCCTGCGTTGGATCGAGGTTCACCAAAACCACTTCGTATTGCATCAATTCCATTCATCAGAATTTTCATCTTCAAAAAAATCATTTATTAACAAATGGTCATCTCCGTTCTTGTTCATTTCATTAAAGTATTCGTCCCAGCCACTTCTTACGCTGGTTTTAGGCTTTATTTTGATACAGTCCTTTTCAAGAATTAGCTCTACGGTATCCTTAATGTCATATTGTTCAATGATTGTTTTTGATAATCTGATGCCTTTTGAATTTCCAATATTTATTACCGAGATATCCATAAAACGAATTTTAAGTAATTACAAAGTAATTACAATTATTGTTATTACAAATATTTTTCTTCCTTCACCCCATTTACTTCCTCTTCATCCACCTTCGTCTTGCAGCTTTCTCCGTTAAAGGCATGGTGAGCCGGCCAGGGGAACCCGACATTGTTATAAGTTTGGTAGAGAGCGTAAATGCAACATACCGCGGTCCCTGCCACACACATGGCCGTGAGTAGGAGACCCCGGCAGGACGAAAATTTATTTGGAATTGGTATAAATTCTGCCGGACGCAGTCCTGGTTTTTCTTTTCCATTTAAGTGTCCTTCGGAACACTTAAACGAGCTGGAAAATCCAACAACCAGTAATGAACTATCCGCGACACGCGAATCTATTACAGCCCCCGGATGGCTAAACCATTACAACAACCCCACTAACATAAAGGCCACTAAACTAACTACAGACAAAAAAATTGGTCCGAACGCCTTTTTTAAAGTGATGGCAGGCGATAAGCTGGTAATGAGCACCGATTACTATTATGCGACAGGCGGAACCAGCACCTCGGGCGGCGCAACCAATGCCATTGTTTCTTCTCTTATAAGTGCGCTGACTGGCAGCCCCGCTGCCACGGGTGGTGTAAAAGATGCTGGTACACAAATACAGGCCCAATTAACTGCCCCGGGAAACTTTGCCAATTTTTTAGAAAACCCAGCCAATGTAGTAAGTACGCCAAATGCAAACCTGGTTTACTTGTTTTTTGATGAAAATTTTAATCCCATTATGTACGATGCTGGTACGGGGCTTGGAAGTGGAGCAAAGCCGGTTGGGCCATCGGCAGCAAATACTGATCCTTCAATACCAGCCTTTACAGCCACCGTACCTGCAAATGGGTATGCATTTGTGTACCTTAGCAACAATAGTCCGATTGAAGTTTGGTTCGATAACTTTGTGGTCTCGCACCAGCGGGGGCGTATTTTACAGGAAAACCATTACTACCCTTATGGTTTACAAATAGCGAGTATTAGCAGTAAGGCAGCCGGTAAAATGGATAACATGTACCGCTACCAGGGTGCCTACAGCGAGTTTGAAGAAGAAACGGGATGGACTGATTTTGAGTTAAGGATGTATGATGCACAGATTGGGAGGTGGACGGGAGTTGACCCGTATGATCAGTTTGTTAGCCCTTACATTGGAATGGGGAATTACCCCGTAGGAAGTACAGACCCTGATGGAGGTGCTTCTGGAGTTGATAACTTTATAGTTGCGCCGGGACATTTTAATGCCCTTAAATACGCCGCAAACAGGGCATTTTATGAGTCCTTAACCACCAAGCTTATAAAAGGAGCCAGCTATTTATATAACTATTCTGTGGTAAACTTAAATGGATTTAAAGAAACGTTTACATCTTCCACTTTTTTAGGAAGTGCCACAAGTTATAATGGTCAGCAGTTTTCGAGTGACGGTATTTCATACGAGTACCATACAGAAGATGTCTCAACTCTATTAGACAATCGTGCTTACGATCCACCTCCACTTTCTGATTTCATTGCGAAAAACAATGCTGATTTCTCTAAGCGGATTACTTTTGTACCGATTGGCAGAAAAAATGGAAATATAACGGTATATCGTAATGGACGGGGAGAAATAAAAGAAGTTGCTCACCCACAGCGGCAGAAATGGTAGATGGGCCGGAAACGTGGCTGGTTGGAGGCTTATCTGGAGGGATAAAATTTTCTGCAAAGAAAATTGCTATTAAACAAAGAGCATTTTGGATTGGTAAAGGTTCTGAAAAGATGGCACTTGACGCAGGGTTTGAAACCATTGGGGAAACAAGAGCAGGAAGAAATTTAAAGGATCTTATTGCAAGAACTAAACCATCATTAGCAGAAAGAGACGCAATGTGGGGAAGGTTAGGCAAAGTATATGCTGAAGGCGCAAGAGGAAATATTCCTGTATTCCAGAATGCTACTGAAGGAATGCGAATAAATAATGTTTTTAAAAAATATGAATATTCAGCACTTTTGAACAATCCATTTGTTACTAATATTGAATTTCGTTTTAATTATCCATAAGCTATTAAATAAAATGATCACACTTCAAAAGTTGAAAGAATTCGAACAATATGAAGGACGGGATGATCTTTATCAACTCGAAGATAAGTTTGATGAGGGAATAATAAGTTCGTCCGAATGGACTTTAATAACTGATTTAATGGGAGAAGTTAGGTTAATCCTCAATAATCTCGCTTCTGAAGAGTACTCGAAAAGAATAATTGAGAAACTTAATAGAAGTTGCGATGGTAATGGAGTTGTTATTGAATATTTTATCAAAATAGCTAATCAAAATTGGATATAAGTATTTTCACCATTTTTCCTTTGTTGCTGGTAGTAGGCCTAATTCAGACACGGTACAGACAGAGTATTTGAAGCTGAACTTAGTATCCGCTCAGCAGATGTTTTTCATCTGCTAACCATAAATACATTAGAAGCACGCAGTCAAAGAGGACTATAAAAAATGAAGTTAATAAACAGAAAAACACAAATGAGAAATGTCATTCCGCTATTGGTAAGTGTATGTATGTGGTCAGTTACCGGGGCGCAAACCACCATCACCGTCGGCCCGCAATTAGACCTGCCCTCCAACTTTAGTAAAGCATCAAAAGTTTCCGCCTTTGCCGGTGTTCTTCACCGGCAAAATACAAAATGCATCGAGCTAAAAATAATTAAAGGTCGATAATCAATAAATGAAATAAAACAGAAAATCACTTATGAAAAAGGTAATTCAGTTATTAGTTTGTATAAGTATATATTCCGCTACCCAGGCGCAAACCACCATTACCATCGGCCCACAGTTAGATATGCCCGCCAATTTTAGCAAAGCGTCAAAGATTGGCCTGGGCGGTTCGGCAGAGGGAGTATTTAATGTAAGCACTTCCAGCGCCATCAGGGTATCGGCCGGGTACTCCTCTTTCAAAGGCAAGTTTTTTCCCGAAACCATTTCGTTTGTGCCGGTAAGGGGTGGCTTCCAGTATTTCTTATCGCCCAACCAACTTTACGTGTATGGAGAAGGTGGTCCGGCATTTTATCAAGGTAATAATGCCAGTACAAAATTGTCGCTGGCTTTTGGCGGCGGCACCTATTTTCCGGCAGGCGAAAAGAGTGTGGTAAACTTCTCGCTTTTTTTCAATTACGTAGATGGTGGTATTTATGCCAGTCACACCTGGTTTTCGGGCCGTTTGGCTTACGGCCTGCAATGGGGTGGTAAAAAGCAACAGGTAAGAGAAAGATAATCCCTATAAAATTTAATTATATGAGACTGTTTCTAAAAGAGGTGGCAGGCATTCTATATCGTCTTGCTGGGTTCTCCTTCAAAGATTTGTGCGCCAGCCAAGAGAACCCAACATGGGGAACGAAAACACTTCACCAAACCGAAATTTGGATATGCCGGGTTCCCTGCTTCCCGCAAGGCCAAGAGCAGGAGACCCCGGCAGGACGAAAATTTGGTGATGCGTTTATGAGCAATGCTCAATATTTAAAATACTCAAATAATTTTCCAGGGTATGGAATACAAGTAATCAGACCATAAATCAGAATGCCGATAGATAATGCAATAAAAAAGAAAGTAGCTAAGGATTGGAAAAATGCCTTTCCTCAATTGACTTTGTATGCTCAAAATAAGTTGTACAAGGTTGTTGGTTCTTGTATTCTTGGAATAGAGTTGATAAAGTCTCCACATACAGAGACTTACAGTCCATATTTTGTAATATATTCTTTATGGGGAAACAGAATGGGAAATGATATTAAAGCTTGTTTAGCTGGTCCTATTCTTTTAAAAGATTTCAAAAACAAAAAGGGATTTCAATATGACATACCCTATGAAAAGCACAGTATGTTTTTTGATGATGCGTTAGACAGCGTAAAGAAACAAACGCCATTGCCCTTTGAAGGAAATATTTCTTTTAAAAAAATAGCAACTGCGATAGATCATAGTGCCAAAACACCACCATTAAGTGCATCCCCCAATTCTTATTTACAGGCAGTACTGCAAGAGGAAAATATGAAAGTCGCTTTATTCATAAGTAGTGAAGAAGCCCAACGAGTATTTGAACAAATCAATAGAAGAATTTGGGACATGAATCACTTTAAAGCGTGTGGTGTAGATTTAAATGAATGGCTTCAAAGTTTAAAGACAACCATATCGAATAGGGAAAAGTTTTTAAAGCAAATAGAAATAAACAAGCAGGACAAGAAAATAGTAAAGCTTCAAAGTTCAGAGCTCACAGTATAAAGCAAAAGATCCGAAAATCGGGGATTACTTATCGCATGGCCTTATTAGAAGTTCTTCGCAGAAAAAAATCTAAGAAAGGAAAAATTCAATAAAGATTTCGTCTTGCTGGGTTCTCCTTCAAAGATTTGCGCGCCAGCCAAGAGAACCCGGCATGGGGAACGAAAACACTTCACCAAACCGAAATTGGGATATGCCGGGTTCCCTGCTACCCGCAAGGCCAAGAGCAGGAGACCCCGGCAGGACGAAGGAATTAGTATAAATTCTGCCGGACGCAGTCCTGGTTTTTCTTTTCCATTTAAGTGTCCTTCGGAACACTTAAATGAGCGGAGCATTGTTTTATTGATGTTCAATTCACATAAATTCTTT
>JBBRCW010000255.1:0-10193 GCA_038204535.1 Chitinophagales bacterium
ATATTTTAACCAGTATTAAAGAGGTAAATTGTGGGTTGCTAATTGTTAATATTGTTTAATAGAATCTGATTACCGGCTACCACTGCCTTCTTCCTAATGAGTATCGACTTCTAACTAATTATTCGTTCTCATTCCGTTCTCAAACTTTTTACCGGGTTGGCTATTGCCGCCTTTATTGCCTGAACACTTATAGTTGCAATAGCTATGCAAACTGCTATAACTGCAGCAAACAGATAAATCTGCCAGCCCATAGGGGTGCGATAGGCAAAGTCTTGCAGCCATTTGCTCATTATATACCACGAAACAGGCGCTGCTATTACAAAGGCCAGGCAAACCAATTTTAAAAAGTCTCCTGATAAAAGCAGCACGATACTTTTAACACTGGCACCCAGCACTTTTCTAACGCCAATTTCTTTGGTTCGCTGGTTGGCCGTAAATGTGGCCAGGCCAAATAAGCCAAGGCAGGCAATAAAAATGGTAAGGCCCGCGAATATTGCTAAAATATAGCCGGTGTTCGCCTCGGATTTGTAAGCATTTGCATAACGGTCATCTAAAAACGAATAAGTGAATGGGGCGTCTGGATTGATAGCTTGCCAGTGTTGTTTAACAGACGAAAGCAGGCCGCTGATATCGGTGGTATTTGCTTTAACTATTAATGTGCTGTTGGTAGTGCTTAGTGTCATTACCAGCGGCGAAATGCGTTCGTGCAGCGACTTAAAGTGAAAGTCTTTTATTACGCCAATTACGTGGTAAGTTGTGGCAGCACCGCGGTTGTCAAAATGGGTGAGCGTTTTATTCAGCGCATCATTCGACCAGCCAAAAGCCCTTACCGCAGTCTCATTTAAAATGATGCCGGACGAATCGGTAGCAAAAACTTTAGAAAAATTTCTTCCATAGGCCAATTGCATGCCGAGTGTTGCCAGGTAATTGTATTCAACATCGTATCGCAATGTTTTTATTTGCGAAGCATTGGTTTGCGGGTGTAAAAAGAAATTATTGCCATAGCTGGGGCCAACGGGTATGTAGCCTGACGAGGTAACATTTTCGACCCTTGAATCTGCTGCAATCTGTTGCCGGAGTAATGCTGCCTTATCGCCCGATAACCCTGTGTCAGGCAATATGAGCACATTATTTTTATCGTACCCCAGTTGTATGTTATTGATGTACGATAATTGCCTGAACACCACCAGTGTACCTACAATCAAAGTGATGGAAATAAAAAACTGGAATACTACCAGGCCTCTGCGAAGCCATTTGCTCTGCTTTCCACCAAAAAATTTTCCTTTAATTACTGACACCGGGTTAAACGCAGAAAGATAGAAAGCAGGGTAACTGCCGGCAAGCAGGCCCGTTATAGCCACCAATAGCAACAAGGCCGCCAGCAACAACGGGTCAGATAGAAAATTCATGGAAAGTTCAATACCCGATAAACGGCTGAAATATGGAAGGGCAACCCGCACTATAATGAGTGCCAGTAACAGCGCCACTCCGGTTATCACCAGCGACTCCATCATAAACTGGCGTACCAGTTGTCCTTTTCGCGATCCTAATACTTTTCTTATGCCAACTTCCCTGGCACGTTTAGAAGCACCGGCAGTGGAGAGGTTTATAAAATTAATACAGGCTATGAGCAACATAAAAACAGCTACTGCGCTAAAAATATATACATACCTGATATCGCCATAGGCAGCCAGGTCGCCGGTAAAATCGGAGTGGAGGTGTATGTCTGTTAACGGCTGCAGCAGAAACCCTATATCGTTGCCTTGTTTTCTAAACATCGCCAGGCTTATACCCATGGATTGCTTTAAAGGAGGACCCATATATTTTTCAACTACTTGCGGCAGTTTTGCCTGCAGTTTATGAAAGTCGTACCCTTTCTGTAAAACCAGGTATGTAAAAAATCCGGAAGTCATCCATGAGCCCGATTCCGCATCGGGCACCGCAGCCATGGAAGCAAAAAGGCTAAAGCGAAAGTGCGAATTGACCGGCACTGGCTTTATTACCCCGGTAACCATAAAAATGGTGCCGGCGTTTTTAAGAAATAACGTTTTGCCAATGGCGTTTTCGTTGCCAAAAAATTTATGCGCGGCGTCTGTAGTTATTACTATCGAATTTGGCTGTTGCAAAACGGTTTTCTTATTACCCTGTACCAGTGGCAGGGTAAACACATCCAAAAAATTAGAATCAACAAAAGCAAGCGGCTCATCGGTAAAAGCATGATCGCCATAGACGATTGCTGGCGTACCGGCAGTCATTAACCGGGTTGCCTGTTCCACTTCGGCATAATCGTTCTGCAATGTTTTAGCTACGGGGGGCATTACATTTGCTTCTTTCATTTTTTGGCCTTGCACCTGTCCCTTAAAAACCACCCGCACAATTTGGTCTGCCTTTGTATTATACCGGTCGTAACTTAATTCGTTTTGCACATATAGCATGATCAGCATACAGGTGGCAAGACCGATAGCCAGACCCAATATATTAATGGAGGAGAACACCTTGTTCCGCCAAATGCTTCTAAGCGCTATTTTGAGATAATTTTTAAACACGATAGCGTTGCGATTTATGAATGGTTAATCTTGCGTCCAATGTCGTTCACCAGAGCCGTCATGCCGGGCGTGACCTTTTAATTCCTGCATTTGGTGTTCAACCCAAAGTGAACAGTGAACAGTGATCAGTGAATAGTGATCAGTGAAAACGCTCTTCTCTCTTCATTATTCACTATTCACTTCTCTCTCTCCTCCCGTTAGGGGCTTCAAACCATAATATTTTCCAACACGGTCTGCCCATCCAGCATTCTTATAATGCGGTGACTGTAGCGGGCATCGTGTTCGCTGTGCGTAACCATAATGATGGTGGTGCCTTGCTCATTCAGATCCGTAAGCATTTGCATTACTTCGTTGCCATTGCTTGAGTCGAGGTTCCCGGTTGGTTCATCGGCCAAAATAAGTTTAGGATTATTGACCACGGCCCTGGCAACAGCCACACGCTGCTGTTGTCCGCCCGATAGCTGCTGGGGATAGTGGTTGCGCCGGTGCATGATCTGCATCTTATCCAGCACCTTCTCCACTCTTTCCTTTCTTTCCGGCGCCTTAATGCCCAGGTAAATTAATGGCAGCTCCACGTTTTCAAAAACGGTCAGCTCATCAATCAAATTAAAACTTTGAAAAACAAATCCTATGTTCCGCTTACGCAGATCGGCCCGTTTTCTTTCATTATAGTGGGCTACTTCAGTACCGTTAAACTTAAAGCTTCCGCTGTCCGGATCGTCTAACAGGCCTACAATATTCAATAAGGTTGATTTGCCGCAACCAGATGGCCCCATCACCGCTACAAACTCACCTTCTCTAACTTCAAAAGTCAGTTTATTCAAAGCGATCGTTTCAACATCCTCTGTTCTATAAATTTTTTCGAGATCGGTAATTTTGATCATTGTTTAATTAATTAGGGTGTTTATTTAAGTCGTTGCGGTATTATTCAAAGCCTGAAGTCATAATGTACAAAGGATGAATTTCCGGCTCGTTAACCACCTGCAATTTTTTACGGGGCTGCGAACTGACAGAAACTTTTGTAACCAGGCAGCAATTATTATTGCTTTTTGGACATTTTGGTTTAGCCGAGATAAAGGCGGCCAGAAACAAGATCACGATCAAATAGCTCAATAGTTTTTTCATAATCATAAATTTAGGCGTATCAGTGAATAGTGAATAATGAATAATGAATAGTGAAAAGTGAACAGTGAAAAGTGAACAGTGAAAACTGCCTATTGCCTATTGCCCATTGCCCATTGCCCATTGCCTATTGCCCTTTGCCCTTTGCCCATTTTCTTCTGCCTTCTGCCTCCTCCCTTCTGCCTATCGCCCATTGCCTATTGCCCTTTGCCCATTGCCTATTTTCTTCTGCCTTCTGCCTCCTCCCTTCTGCCTATCGCCCATCGCCCATTGCCTATTGCCCTTTGTCCATTGCCTATTTCTTCTGCCTTCTGCCTCCTCCCTTCTGCCCATTGCCCATTGCCCATTGCCTTCTTACTCCTCCCTTCTGCCTCCTGCCTATTTCTTCAAAACCAGCTCCTGCATGTTGCCAAAACTTTCATAGCTGCTGGTAATCACTTTGTCTCCTGTTTTAATGCCAGATAACACTTCATAATAATCGGGGTTTTGGCGGCCCAGTTGTATATCCGTTTTATAGGCCATTGTTCCGGCTTCGTTAAGCCTAAAAATCCAGTTGCCCCCTGTCTGCTGAAAGAACCCGCCTTTCGCAACCAGTAAAGCCTGCGTTTCATCGCCCAAGGCCACTTTTATCTGCAAAGTCTGGCCGCGGCGCAAACCATCGGGTACCCCGTCGTTAAATTCCATATCCACCTGAAACCGGCCATTGTTTACCTGGGTAAAAACCTTTTTTATGGTAAGCGTATAATCTTTATTCGAAATGGTGCAGGTTCCCGCCAGTCCATTAAAAATTCGGTTGATATAATGTTCGTCAATATCTACTCTTACTTTGTAACCCGATAAAACATCTATCTGCCCCAGTCTTTCTCCCTTGTTTTTATTTTGACCCACTTCAGCATCCAGAGAAGTAAGCTGGCCATCTACCGGGGACCTTACCACCAGGTCGCCTACTTTTTGCTGCATTACATTTAAAGCATTTTGCGAGCCCTCGTACGATTGCTTGGCCTGGTTTAATTGCTGCAGGTTGCTGGTAGAATCCTGTTTTAATATTTGCCGCGTCAGGTCCATTTTCTGCTTATAATAGTTATAGTTATTTTCTGATTGCTTAAACTCCTGCATGCCGATTGCTTTTTGCTGATACAGGTGTTTATTTAATTTGTAAACCCTTTCAGCTTCTTTAAACAAGCTCTCTACGTCGGTCATTTGGTTCAATTTGTTGACCGTGTTTTGCTGGGCGGCGTTGCGTGATATCTGCATTTGGGTCAGCAGGTTATAAACATTGGTTTGCTGTGTTACCAATCCCAATTGCAGGTCGGTATTTGAAAGCCTTAATATTGGCTGGCCTCTTTTCATGTAGGCGCCATCTTCCACCATTTTCTCTTCCACCCGACCACCCTCTATCGCGTCTAAATAAATGGTGGTTATTGGCAGTACAATGCCATTTACAGGTATAAATTCCTGAAACTTTCCATTCTTTACTTCAAATATGCTGATGCGCTCCATATCAACATTCAGGCGGCTGTTTCCAGAAGTAAAATAATAACTGGCTAATAATAACAGGATAACTGCGGCAATACCGGCTATGGTTAAAATCCGTTTTCTGTTCCATTTTTTCTTTATGATTACTCTGTCCACTTTCGGTAATATTTTTCGGGTAAATGTTTGCTTTTGTCCTGGCTTGCTGAAACAATTTTTCATGAATGGTGGTCTATAAAATGTGCCAAACCTAAAACCGATTGATAGTCAATGTTTTGAATTGGTATTGATGGGCACCGTTGTTCGTTTGCAGTACAGCAGGTGTCCGGTATCGATACAGTGCGCCGACGCCTGAATACATAAAAATGTCATCCTCAATATTTTGCACATGTGGTATAATTGTGGCTTTACATTGCAGGAAATATATAAATGGAGAAAGGGTCTTATGAAGACCAAACTATTTTGGTTAATGCGCTGCACGTTTTTTTTCATTCGATATTGATAGACGTGGGTTGGATAAACTGGTTAATATTTTGTATAATTACCCAATTAAAATGAATGGAGTATGTTGTTGAAAAATGCATCTGTTTTAGTGGTGGATGACGATCCGGATGTGCTGACCGCCGTGAGGCTGTTGTTAAAGACCGAAGCTAAGCTGGTGCTGACTGAAGCAAATCCTGAAAAGATCAGGGACTTGTTATCGCAGCATACATTCGACATCATTCTGCTGGATATGAATTTTAACAGCGCTGTCAATACCGGGAACGAAGGCATTTACTGGCTGAATAAAATAAAAGAGTACAAGTATGATGCGGCGGTCATTATGATTACTGCTTATGGCGATATTGATCTTGCGGTGCGTACTTTAAAAGAAGGCGCCGCAGATTTTGTTGTGAAGCCCTGGCACAACATCAAACTGATTTCAGTCATTAAAGACGCACTAGAGAAAAAAGAGGGGAGAAGCGGAAGTCAAAAAAATACCGGCGGCGCCACAGCGGCGAATGCTTTGCTGGGCGAATCGGGCATTATGAATGATATCTTTTTAAAGATTGAAAAAATAGCGCCGACGGATGCCAATATTTTGATCCTGGGTGAAAATGGCACTGGAAAAGACCTGATCGCTTTTGCCATACACCAGCAAAGTTTACGGGCAGGTAACAGCTACGTTAAGGTTGATGTGGGAGCGCTGACCGAATCGCTTTTTGAAAGTGAATTATTCGGGCACAAAAAAGGCGCGTTTACTGATGCCCGCGAAGACCGTATTGGCCGTTTTGAAGCCGCCGAAAAAGGTACCTTATTTTTGGATGAGATCGGAAATATTTCGCCGCAGCAGCAGGCCAAATTGCTAAGTGTGTTGCAAAACCGACAAGTTATGCGCCTGGGCGATAACAGGCCCATACCCATAGATATCCGGCTGGTTTGCGCAACCAATCTGCCCATATCCGAACTGGCAAATGAGAACCGTTTTCGAAAAGACCTCATCTACCGCATTAACACCGTAGAAATTATGGTGCCTCCCTTGCGCAAACGGGGAAAGGATATTTTGCTGCTGGCTAATCATTTTGCCAATATTTACAGCAATAAATATTTAAAGCCACGGTTGCATTTTGATAACAGCGCAAACGAAAAATTAATGCACTATCATTATCCGGGCAATGTTCGCGAACTGCAGTATTCTATCGAACGGGCGGTAATTATGGCCGATGAGGACGTGCTGCAGGCAAAAGACATTCTTTTTTCGCCGCTTGAAAAAGCGCCGGCACCGTCAAATGAGCCTGCAGAAACCAACCTGAGTTCTGTTGAAAAAAATACCATTTTAAAAGTGATAGAAAAAAACCATGGCAATGTTTCTAAGGCAGCAAAAGAATTGGGGCTAACAAGAACTGCCTTATACCGCAGGTTAAGTAAGTATGATATTTAGAAAGCCCCAGCCCTGAAGGGGAGGAGAGAGAAGAGTGAATAACGAATAGTGAATAATGTGATTTAGATATGCCTAAAAGCCCGCCCGTGCCGGATCGGACGGGGCCGTAATACCATAGCCGCGGGTGAAGCCCGCGGAAAAAAACGGAAGATGAATATAAGCCCTGCAAGGGCGTAATAATAGCGGAAGATAGGTGTTAAGGCGGAAGGCGTAGGGTAAAAGGCAGACGGCCGAGAGGTGAAAGGGAACGTCATTCCGATCCTTTGGATTTCGTCATAAAATTTTCAGGAGCTGCTGAAATAAATTCAGCATGACAGCTTTATTTGTAATGTCATTCCGATCCCGATTTTTGATCGGGAAGGAATCCTTCAATGAACAAACGGAATCTTTAAAGCCTGAAAGGCCGTAATACCATAGCCGCGGGTGAAGCCCGCGGAAAAAAAACGGGAGATGAAAAAAGCCCTGCAAGGGTGCAATAACTGCGGAAGGTGTTTTAAGTTGTAATGCGTAGGGTAAAAGGCCGACGGCTGAGACGAAAGGGAAAGTCTTCCGATTCTTTGGTTTTCGTCATAGAATTTCCAGGGGATGCTGAAATAAATTCAGCATGACGGCTTTATTTTTTCAATTAAAAGGCAAATGCTTGTCATTCCGATACCGATTTTTGATCGGGAAGGAATCCTTCAATGGACAAACGGAATCTTTTAATGAACAACTAATTTATATTTGGAATTTCAAATTCTTTAAAAACGTTTTTGTAAACTTAAAAAAACGTTATTGAAAACTTGTTACGGAAGCCTCTGGATTTTTATAGTCGTTTTCCAGGGGATCCCTCCTTCGTCGGGATGACATAACATCGGGAGGCATTCACGGGAGTTCCTGTGACGATAAGGAAGAGAGAAAGCCTGGGATTAAACTGCTGAACCTCCCCATCTTCTTCAGGAGAAGGGGTAAGAGGGATGAGGCTTCTAAAAAACGGCTGATGCAATCTGTGTATCTCTTATTACCCACGCGTCTTTCAGTCTTTTTTGAGTAGCGGCTAGCATGCTGTTTTTCTTCAATGCTTTATAACTGTAAGACAAACCGGTCAGCGACCAGCCATTGTTGGGATTTATTTCAAGGTCCTTGTTAAATATTAAGATCGCTTCGTTGTATTTTCCTGACCGTACCAGCGCCTCGCCTAAATATTGCCGTGCCGGTAATAACCAATCGCGGGGTTCGTTATAGATCAGGTTGTCTTCGGCAACAACAGCTTTTTTAAAAAAGCCAATTGCCCCGGTCACATCTTTTTGTTGCTCTGCGATAATTCCGGCCAAAATATTTTCGCCGACTACGGCGCAATCATAAGCCGAATTAAAGGGAGCAAGTGGTACTTTCAGCGAAGGATTTTGCATGGCAGCCTGCATCTTCTGCAGTTCGGTTTTTGCCTGCGCAAGCTGGTTGGTTTTTGCAAAGGCTATACCCCTGGCAAAATATTGCAAAACAGGAGAATAGCTTAATGTGTCATCTATGGTTAGCTGCATGATATCTTGCCATTTACCAAATCGAACCATTGTAAACAAAGGTGATTGGTGCAGGTATTGCACATAATTGGCCAAAGGGCCGGGAATTTGCAAATAAAAAGACGGTATTTGGTCTTGAAGTTCCTGCGAAGCACTCCTTGCATTTTGATAGTTGCCCGCCATTTGCGCGCAATTCAATTTCATGTGTATATTATGCAATTCGTATAAGGCAACATTTTCTTCGGTAGCTGCAAATAATGGAAGATTATGATGGTAGGCTTTTACTGCCTTATCGTTTGCCACTATTCCCTTTTCGTAATAACCGGTTCTAATGTATATGTGAGATGGCATGTGGGTAACGTGCGATACGCCTGGCATAGCATCGGCCAGAAAAGCTGCGCTGGGTAATGCCTGACCGGGGTTGGCAGAACCTTCAACGGCGTGTATCATAAGGTGATTGGCGCCTGGATGTTTCGGGTTTAACGCAAGGGTATGTATAAGAACTGCTACTATTTCAGGCGTCCATGTTTTAGGTGTATAATCGTGGTTATACAAATCCCACGAATGCAGCAGCATCAGCGCATCGGCATAAAGAACACTTGCATTTTCGTTTTGTTTATTAGCCTCGTACACATTGTACATGGCGTCTTTGTACTGCACATTCAGCTGGCCCTGGTCACGGGTGCTGTCGTCAGTATATCGAACGGTCATCGCTTCTATTAATGCTTTTTCAAAAGGGCTAGTGCTTCCTTTAAATTCATTGGCTTTAATGGCCGAAGGGTAGGCCTCCGATGGCCGTTCGTATCCAAAATCGTTTATGTTTGGCCCAAAAGCCAGCGCTTTTCCCCACCATGCCATGGCACATTCCGGATCGAAGCGAATGGCCTTATCAAACGATGCCCTCGATTCGATAATATGAAAGCCATAATACATGTTGATACCCTGGTTAAAATAAAATTGGGCGCTGTCGTTATTGGCCGTGATTTTCCAGCGATAGCTGCCCCATCCTTCAAGCGCCGGTATATCATCACCCTCGCCGGGAATATAGAGCGGAGAACAGCGAATAGAAAATTTTTTTTGATCAGCTACAATAGAGTTGTTACCCGAAGCAGCAGGGTATGTTATGACTGATTTAAAAGTGGCGGCAGTAATAAAAGCCGATAACGTGATCAGCAAAATGGCAGACGGTTTCATAAAAAACTTTTTTACCTTGAAAAAGTAATATACCAACTATAAAATTAGAAAGATTTTGAATTTATTAAAATCATTTAAGGTAAAAAAATTGTATCAAAAGAATCCGGTTTTGTCAGTCATCCCCGGCTTGTCACTCCGACGCAGGAGGAGTCCCTGTCTGAAACGGAATTCTCAATGCAAAAAAGGATCCCCGGCTTGTCACTCGACGAAGGAGGAGTCCCTGCCTGATACGGAGTCATCAAGGCAAAAAAGGATCCCCGGCTTGTCACTCCGACGCAGGAGGAGTCCCTGCCTGATACGGAGTCCTCAATGCAAAAAAGGATCCCCGGCTTGTCACTCCGACGCAGGAGGAGTCCCTGTCTGAAACGGAGTCCTCAAGGCAAAAAAGGATCCCCGGCTTGTCACTCCGACGCAGGAGGAGTCCCTGCCTGATACGGA
>JBBRCW010000256.1:0-10117 GCA_038204535.1 Chitinophagales bacterium
CTTTAATAAATATAGCAGCCAGTTCATTTTTCGGACACAAAGAAAATATTTGGGACAGGATGTGCTGTCCGACATAGATTGTAGATTTGTTCATTGCTAGTTTGATGAGTGGTATCAGCAAACTAACAGATAAGGGGGCAATAAACCCCCTTATACTACTTTTTTTTCAATACTTGTCTCGGACAACAGTGATTCAGGATGCAAAAAACGAAACGATCCTTTGCAGGATTGCCGGGTCTTTATAAGGGCTATGGCCAAGGTCTTCAGTTATTTCGAATTGCAGGTGGGGAAGTTTTTTTCTGGCAAGGTGTTCCATGTGCGAGTAGGGCGTTATAGTATCTTTTTTATCATGCACCCAAAGGGTTTCGGGCGTTATATTTTCAATTGCTCTGGCAACAGAATACCACTCGGCAGGGTTTCCGCCCAATTCTTCCACAAGTTTCAGGAACTCTGTGCGCACCTTCATTGACAGCTTCAGGTACCTGAAAAATGTTTGTATGGCAAATGCTGTTTCGGTTGATGGTGCTACTAATACCAATTTTTTAAAAGGATTGTCCTCCATATTTTCGATTGCCAGAACAGTAGCAAGGCCGCCCATCGAATGCGCCATGATGCCATAAATGGGTCCATAGGTTTCATTTATCAATTGAATCATTTTGCCATAATGCAAAATCGTGATTGTTTTACCGGTGCTTTTTCCATGAGCAGGCGCATCGAAAGCCATCACCTCAAAGCCCTGGTTTAATAATGGGGCAACGTAATCGCCAAAACGGTAACTGCAGCTATCAAAACCATGACAGATCAATATTTTTTTTCCAATGATATTTTGTTTGGGTAGCCAACGGTAGCCATGCACGACATCGGTGTCAACTTGCAGGGTTAATATTTCGGCATCATCAAAAATAGGGGTAGGCTTTATGTTTTTTTGGCGGGAATAGGGGGTGCAAAACAATTTAAACGCAGAAATTGCTGCCTGGCGTGGAGATAACAGCGCGATACTTTTGAATTTATTGCTGTAATATGCCAATACAATTCTTTGTTTTAATTTCATTTACTCAAGATATAATAAATAATAGATGAAAGTTGTAATCTTAGGCGCCGGTAATGTTGCTACTGTTTTGGGCAACAAAATAAGGGAAAGTGGCCATCAGATTGTGCAGGTAATTAACAGGTCTTCTGTTCACGGAATGACTTTGGCTGAGAGTCTAAATGCGGCATATTCAGGTAATGTATTAGAAATCAATCAACAGGCCGATGTGTATTTAATGGCTTTAACTGACGTTACCATTTCATCGGCTGCCAGCCTTATACCAGCCACCAACGCGATCGTTGTTCATACCGCAGGGTCAGTTTCAATGGATGTATTGAAAGCGGTTTCGCCGCACTATGGTATTATTTATCCGTTGCAAACACTAAACTCAAAACTGCTGTCCCTTCCAGAGGTGCCTGTGTTAATTGACGGAAGTACGGAGAATACAAAAAAGAAATTGTTTGAGTTTTGCGAAAAATGGTCAAGCAAAGTTGCCTTTGCAAACGATGAGCAACGTTTGACCACCCATGTAGCCTCAGTAATTGTCAATAATTTTACCAATCATCTGATGACGCTGGCCGAAGAATTTTGTATTAACGAAGGAATAGATTTTGATTTATTGCTTCCCCTGATCCGCCAGACTGTTTCGCAGTTGGGAATAATACCAGCCGCCAAATTGCAAACCGGCCCGGCTATCAGGGGCGATATCGGTACTATAGATAAGCACTTCCAGGTTTTGAACCGGTATCCGCCTATTAAACACCTTTATTTGAAAATTACTGAGAGTATCATCAACCATAAAAATCTGCAATTGTTAAAGAATTGATTTTCACGTTAATTATCAGTGTCAGTAAACATAATAACCTGATAAAGAATTACTGCAATACAAAATATTCAGCGTTTGTGTTCCTCTCCGAATGTAAAAGTGAGTTTTATTTTGGGTGCAGCCTGGCACCTTTCAATGCTTCACTAATAAAACGATCGTCTGCCTCGCTGAGATGTAAATAGAATGGGTTGTAAAACTGAATTCAAATACTTTTGCACCATTCATTTTTAAATCTATGGGTCTGCCTGTCAATAAACCTGGCACCTGAATTTTATTGAAGCCGTAATTTAAAAAGACGAGATCCGGCTTTGATAAAGTGCGTTTACAGAATGTGTGACAGGCAATAAGACGATTCGATTGGATGATATTAAATGATCAAATTTTAAATTTCGATTTTATTTTATGAATGTTCTGGAGTTATTTAAGCCCATTACAACACTGGTTTTTGATGTGGACGGTGTATTGACTGATGGAACTTTACTGATATTGCCAGATGGAATAATGGCCCGCAGAATGAACATAAAAGATGGGTATGGATTACAGCTTGCTGTAAAAAAAGGATACCATGTTGTAATTATTTCGGGGGGTAATTCGCCGGAAGTGCATGGCAGGCTAAATAAACTAGGGGTAGCGCAGGTTTTTATGCAGATAAAAGATAAGGTAGCAACGCTGCAAAATTATTTGCATAATAACCAGTTAGGCTGGCACGAAGTATTGTATATGGGCGATGATATACCCGACCTGAATGTGATGCGGCAGGTGGCTTTGCCCTGTTGCCCGAAAGACGCGGTTCAGGAAATCAGATCGGTTTCAAAATATATATCCTACTTAAATGGCGGTGATGGCTGCGGGCGGGATGTAATTGAAAAGGTGCTGAAAGTTCAGGATAACTGGCACGATGACACGCACATCAGGGCAATGTAAATCCTGTTGCTGTGATTCAAATGAATGATCTGTTTATCTATTAATTCTTTTTTTTGAGATTACTTATTGCTTTTTTACGTTTGGTACGCTGGCCAAACCTTGCTTTCATTGCCATTACACAAATATTGTTTGTGTACGCCATCGTGCATCCGATACTTACTTCGTTTCAGGTAGTACCTACCATAAAAGGTATTTATTTTTTATTGCTGATAATTTCCTCTGTGCTCATAGCGGCCGGCGGGTACATCATAAACGATTACTTCGATCTCAACATCGACCAGATAAACAAACCCGATAAACTTGTGGTAGAAAAAATCATTAGCCGGCGATGGGTGATTGTTTGGCATTTGGTGCTGAGTTTTTTGGGAATTGTATTGGGCTTTGTGATTGATTATTTTACCCGCACCCGTTTGTTAGGCCTTGCAAATATTGCATGTGTCGCCTTGCTTTTTATTTATTCTATTTCGCTAAAGAAAAAATTACTATCAGGCAATGTGCTTATTTCATTGCTGACGGCATGGGTTATTTTGGTAGTGGCGTGGTGCGAATTGAGCAATCTGCTACGATCGCCTGGTACCGAATCTTATCCTGAAAAAATTACCCGGATAACCTTTTTATATGCCGGCTTTGCTTTTATCATTTCGTTGATAAGAGAGGTTGTTAAAGACATGGAAGACATAGAAGGTGACCGCCGTTATGGGGCCCGCACCATGCCCATTGCCTGGGGCCTGAATGTGTCAAAGGTATTTGTAGCCGTTTGGCTCGTAGTGCTTATTGCAGCATTGGCGATAGTGCAGGTGTATGTATTGCAATTTAAATGGTGGTTAAGTGCCGGCTATAGCATTATTTTTATAATGGTCCCGCTGGTATATGTTTTCAGGCAGTTGTACCGGGCAAAAAATGCGGTCGATTATCATAAACTCAGTTCGCTTATAAAAATAGTGATGTTCACCGGTATATTATCGATGATCTTTTTCAGGGTATATCCTTGATATCTGGCAATTTTAAATTACTGCCGTTCTATTGGCATTGGCTTCTTTGTAAGTTTGCGGCATGCAAAAAATTATCCTGGCCTCTCAGTCGCCCAGGCGAAAACAATTATTGGAGTGGGCTGACGTTCCTTTTGAAATTATAACCCGGCATACGGACGAAAACTATCCGGCAGACTTACCAATTATTAAAGTGCCTGAATATATAGCACTGCAAAAGGCATTGGCTGTAAGAGATTTCCTGCAAATGCAAACAGCAACTTTCAATGCGGCTGTTCCTATTGTTGCCGCTGATACGGTGGTGGTGTACAATAACAACCTGATAGGAAAACCGCTTGACCGGCAACGTGCTATTGAGACACTGCAGCAATTGGCCGGGCAGCACCATAAAGTGATTACGGGCGTTGTAATTTTGCGGCAGCAGGAAACTATTTCGTTTAGCGAAACAACCGATGTTTCTTTTCACCCCCTCACAATACCGCAAATAGAATATTATGTTGATAAATACCAGCCCTACGACAAAGCAGGCGCTTATGCCATTCAGGAATGGATCGGCGTTGTAGGCATTGCCTCCATTACCGGAGATTTTTATAATGTTATGGGGTTGCCGGTAAGCAGGGTGGTACGGGAGTTGGGCCCCCTTAATCCCCCGAAGGGGGAGTTTTGAAGATGCCCCGGCACTAAAGGGAGGAGAGAGAAGCCCCCTTATTCTCCCGAAGGGGGAGTATTGAAGATCAATGTTTTTTTATGGAGGAGGAAAATAGCGTCTGGATTAATATAGAAGTGAGAGCAATGCTAAGGGGCAAATCGTAAGGGTTTAAGGCTGTTCTGGCAGGTTAGATTAAATGCTGAGTAATAGTTTTGATAAGGTTTTGATACTATCCATTACCTGCCAAAGCCTATTTTGATTATCTTTCTGTTACACGCGCTAATTGCGATCGACCATGACCGAAAGGCTTCTTCAATTTATATGGCAGTTTCAATATTTTAATCGCGATCACCTGCAAACTACTAAAGGAGAGACGCTTTCGATTATAAATGCCGGAACATATAATATGGACCAGGGCCCGGATTTTAGCAACGCACGTATAAATATAGCCGGTACTATTTGGGCGGGAAATATAGAAGTTCACATACGTTCGTCGGATTGGAACAAACATGCACACGGAAAGGACAACAATTACCACAACATAATTCTGCATGTGGTCTGGCAGCACGATGGCGAAATAGAAGATGGTAACGGGGCCGAACTGGCTACGCTGGATATATCGCCGCTGGTGCCCAAAGTTTTACTGGATAAGTATGAATGGCTGATGCTTTCGCAGGATTTTGTGCCTTGCCAGCAGCAATTGCCGGTTTTAAACGAACTTGGCTGGATAGCCTGGCAGGAACGCCTGGCAGTTGAGCGCCTGCAGCGAAAGTCGGGGCAGGTGCTTGAATTGCTGGCGGCGGCAAATAATCATTGGGAGGAAGTTTTTTGGTGGATGCTTGCCCGCAACTTCGGCATAAAGGTGAATGCCGATATTTTTGAAAGCATCGCCAGGTCAATACCCATAAATGTGCTGGCAAAACATAAAAATCAAATTCACCAGTTAGAGGCTTTACTGTTAGGGCAGGCCGGTTTATTGCAATTTGATTACAACGAAGATTACGCTGTTCTGCTAAAGCGGGAATATCTTTTTTTGCAAAACAAATATTCATTAAGGCCCAGCGATAAACAGCCATTTTTTTTAAGGATGAGGCCAGCCAATTTTCCTACGATACGCCTTGCCCAGCTGGCTATGCTGGTCCGTGAGTCAAATCACCTTTTTTCAAAAATCAAGGAAACGGTTTCTATAACCGACGTTAAAGAACTTTTAAACGTAACAGCCAACGATTATTGGCACTATCATTACCGGTTAGATGACCCAACGGAATATAAACCCAAGCAACTTGGTATTCAAATGGCTGAGAATATTATCATCAATACGATTGTGCCTGTACTATTTGCCTATGGCCTTTTTCATAAGATCGAGGCAGTTAAAGAGAAAGCCCTGCAATGGCTAACGGCCCTGTCGCCGGAAAAAAATACCATCACCAATACCTGGAAAGCTTTTGGCATATCCAATAAAAATGCACTGGAAAGCCAGGCGCTGATTGAATTGAAAAACAATTACTGCAACCAAAAGCGCTGCCTTGAATGTGCGGTAGGAAATACACTTTTAAAAAACAAAACCGCTATAATGTAATTGTCTTAAACCGCTACCGATGCCTTTATATGCGGGTGATGCTGGTAATCCTGTAATTGAAAATCGTTGAATTGATAACTGAATATGTCTTTAACTGCCGGATTAATCACCATTTTGGGCAGTTGATACGGGGTGCGGGTCAACTGAAGTTTGGCCTGTTCCAAATGGTTTTTATACAAATGCGCATCGCCCAGCGTGTGAATAAATTCGCCGGGCACCATATCGCATACCTGCGCCACCATCAACGTTAATAAGGCATAAGATGCAATATTAAATGGAACACCTAAAAAGGCATCGGCGCTGCGCTGGTACAATTGACAGCTTAATGTTCCTTTAATTCCGTTTTCTTTTTGTACATCATTTGGAGGGGCGGTATAAAATTGAAACAGCGCATGGCAGGGCAATAGCGCCATCTGTGTAAGTTCACCTACATTCCAGGCGCTAACAATCATTCGGCGGCTGTCGGGTGTCGTTTTTAATTGATGAATTACTTCGGAGATCTGGTCAGTCACTTTTCCATCTATGCCACGCCAGCTGCGCCATTGTTTACCATATACAGGCCCCAGCCCGCCGTTTTCATCGGCCCATTCGTTCCAGATACTTACACCATTGTCTTTTAGAAATTGTATGTTGGTGTCGCCTTTTAAAAACCAAAGCAATTCATATACTATGCTTTTTAGATGCAGCTTTTTGGTAGTGACCATTGGAAAACCTTTAGCCAGGTCAAACCGCATCTGGTAGCCAAAGCAACTAATGGTTCCAGTGCCTGTCCGGTCCGATTTTTCCACTCCCTTTTCTAAAATATACTCCAGAAGCTGATGATATTGTTCCACTGATATTAAATTAAATTAGCGCCTAATCCTGATAAACAGGCTTAAAATTCGTATGATTTACTGAAAAGTTCACAATTCAATTACGCTTTATGGTATTTCACCAAACCTTCCATTGGGTTTTGCATTACCCTGCCTAGTTCTAATTCGTAACTGTCGCAAAGTTCCTGTAAAACATCTTTAAAGCCAAAAGCAACGCCACCAATAAAATGAATAGGCAGTTTCCAGCTTTCGCCATATTTATAAATATGATTGAAGAAAAAGTCATTCAGCCCGTCCTCAATAATATTTTCAATCATATAATGTCCGCGGTTTTCTGCCAAAAAAATTGCATACGAAGCCAGGTAACGGTTGGGCAAAGGTTCTTTATACACCTTTTCAAGAATTTCGTTGCCCGATGTCTGGTACTTCAGATCGAAGCGATATTTCAGGTCTTCATCAAAAGTGCCATATAAATAATATTGAATTACCTTTTTGCCCAGGTAAGTTCCGCTGCCTTCATCACCCAAAACATAACCCAAACCGGGGCTGTTTTTTACAATGCGTTTTCCATTATAATAGCAACTATTTGAACCCGTGCCTAAAATACAGGCTATCCCTTTTTCGTTTCCGCACAAAGCCCTTGCTGCCGCCAATAAATCGTGGTTTACTTCAATTTTTGATTGTCCAAACAAATGCTTCAGGGCTTTGTTGACCAATTTTATATTGATCGGATTGCTTAAGCCAGTTCCATAAAAAAATACCTGATCAATTGCTACGTTTTTCAAATTGGGCATCAGCTCTTCCATCAGCAACGTAACAATTTCTCCATCGTTTAAAAAATAAGGACTGATACCCTTTGTAATGATGGTTTTCTTTCTGCCGTTTTTCAGCAAAACCCATTCGCATTTTGTGGATCCGCTGTCGGCGATTAATATATTGGCCATTTTAAATTAGATTTTTCATTTTAAAGGATTGGATGATGGTAATTAGAAATGAATTCAATTGCATTTTGCATATCGTCGTGTAAAACCCTGTCTTCCTCGTTTGGCTGCACAACTTTCCTGAAATCTGAGGCAAGTTTTTCAATTATTTCCGAGCTCTTCATCGGTCGTCTGCATTCTAATGCCTGTACTGCCACCATTAATTCTATGGCCAGCACCTTAGCCACATTATCCACAACCCGCAGGCATTTTGTGGCTGCATTGGCGCCCATGCTTACATGGTCTTCCTGGTTATTGCTGCTCGAAATACTGTCAACCGAAGCGGGCGTACACAATTGTTTGTTTTCGCTTACAATAGAGGCAGCGGTGTATTGCGGTATCATAAAGCCCGAATGTAAGCCCTGGTTCTTTACCAAAAACATGGGAAGGTTTCGCTGCCCGCTAATGAGCTGATAGATCCGTCGTTCCGAAATGTTTGCCAGTTCGCTCATTGCTATTGCAAAAAAATCGAGCCCAAGTGCTAATTGTTGACCATGAAAATTTCCACCGCTCAAAATCAAGTCATCTTCAGGAAAAATATTGGGATTATCGGTGACCGAATTGATCTCTTTAAGAAATACATTCAGCACATAATCAAACGTATCTTTTGTTGCTCCATGAACCTGCGGTATACACCTGAACGAATAAGGATCCTGTATCTCCGACTTTTTTTGAGCATATATCTGGCTGCCTTGTAAGTGATTTCTTAGAGCTGTAGCAGTTTCTACCTGCCCTGCATGGCTGCGTATTTCCTGTATTTTTGGGTGAAGCGGCTGGGGGTTACAATCAAACGCGTCGTATGACAAGGCGGCAACCAGGTTGGCCATATTTATCAGTTGTTCCGACTTCTTAAGGCAATACATTCCATAGGCGCTCATAAACTGGGTGCCATTTATTAAAGCCAGCCCCTCTTTGCTGTGCAACTTGATTATGGGCCATTTCAACTCATCTAAAACATCTGCCGATGGTCGTATTTCGCCATTATTCCAAACTTTGCCCAGGCCAATTAAAGGCAGGCTCAAATGGCTGAGCGGCGACAGGTCGCCGCTTGCTCCCAGCGAGCCTTGTGTATATATAACGGGTAATACGCCCTGGTTATACATGTCCATCAGGCGTTTAACGGTTTCTATGTGGATGCCGCTGTTACCATAGCTCAAAGATTTAATCTTTAGCATCAACATCAGCTTTACTATGGGTATTGGCACCAATTCGCCTAAACCGCAGGCATGGCTTTTCAGCAGGTTAGATTGTAATTGCTCAACCTGGTCTCTATTGATACGAACGTTTTGCAGGAACCCGAAGCCGGTGTTGATGCCATAATATAGTTCGTCTTCCGCTTCCAGTTTTTTATCGAGATAACTGCGGCAATGTAAGATCTTTTCATGCGCATCAAATGTGATGGAAACCAATTGGTCAAAATCCAATAAATTCTTCACTTGTTGAAAGTTCAGCCATTTCCTGTCGAGCGGTAAGTAGTTATAACTCATTCTAATACGTTGTGTAAATTTATTAGGCTGGGCAAAGTAGTTATTTTACAATAGATCTATGATCTCTATAATATTTTTTGCTTAAATTTTATTTTGCCTATATCATCCAATGGTACGCAATCACATTGCAATTGCTTGAAAGATTAACAAGTAAAGACAAAAACCAGCCTTATACTGTTATTTGAAAATGCGATAACCGGGAGTGATTACATCGCATGCACCATTGTAATTAACCATTGCGTTTGTCCATTTCTGTTTCCTCCAGTTCCTCGGCATCGTTTTTAACGCCAATTAAAGGGTCGATGGGAGAGGATTCGCTATTGGCTGCAGAGGCTGCAGGTTCGCCGGGCCTCCCTTCTCCGGAAGGTGAGCTGGACATGGGTTTATTTTTATCGCCATTTGCACCGCTTTTATTTTGATCCTGAATGATCATTTGCTGCCATCCGATATTTTCTTTTCCGAGTATCAGCTCAATTTTGTTTACAAATTGTTGTTCGGCGGCTCCGTCGGCGTAGCTACCGGCCTTCATTAAAAATAGATATTTCTCCTGCCGAAGGTTTTCTGCAGTTGTCCGGTAGGTGACCCATTTTTCATGATATTTTCCGGTAGCCAAAACACCTTCTAAAATGGTGACCATTGTACCGAGTAATGCCACCAGGTATTTGGTCCAGCCAAATTCAGAAATAAAAATGCTGAAAAAAGGCAGAAGAGCTGCCGCAACCAGTTGAGAAATTTTGGCGTATTGGTAATATTTTTTATTCAGGGCACTTTTATTTCCAAAATAGTTTACCTGGTTCTCAACCCGTTCATTTAGATAGTTATGTATCTGCATAGTGTATTT
>JBBRCW010000257.1:0-10112 GCA_038204535.1 Chitinophagales bacterium
ATGCGTAAGTTAAGTATGGATGAATTGGGGCGTAAATCGGTCAATGAATTTAAAGTGTCGGAAAAAACGCCTGTGGTCATCGTGCTGGAGAATATCAGGAGTATGCATAATGTGGGCAGTGTTTTCAGAACGGCCGATGCATTTTTAATGGAGGCCATACTTTTGTGCGGATACACGCCACATCCCCCTCATCGCGATATACAAAAAACCGCCCTTGGAGCTACCGAAACAGTTGACTGGATGGGCTATCCTTCTGCCGTGGATGCAGTTTCAGCATTAAAGAATAAAGGTTATAAAGTTTTTGGCGTGGAACAAACGGAAGGGAGTATTTCCCTGGAAGAATTTCGGATAAATGAAAACGAGAAAATTGCCATCGTTTTTGGCAACGAGGTGGAAGGAGTTAGTGCCGATGTATTAAAGCTGGCAGATGGTTGCATTGAAATTCCGCAACTGGGTATGAAGCATTCCCTGAATATATCGGTAGCCGCCGGTATTGTTTTATGGGAGATAGCCCGCACAAATGTGAATCAGAAAGTAAGCGTTGCAATGAAATAAGCCTGGCTGCACGCCGGAAACTGCTTGCAATGGCGATACAATAGATCAGGGTGTTTTTAATGAAAAAGCCTGCATTATATCAACAATAACCTGAACCACTTGAATAAAGAAAAAATCAGAATATGTCAACTTTCAAACGAACTACCGAACAACCATCAATATACCGGCACCTCGAAAAAATGTCGGTAAAAGAAATACTTGCCAATATAAATAGCGAAGATAAAAAAGTGCCGCTGGCTGTGGAGGAAGCGATACCGCAAATCGAAAAACTGGCCCTGGCGATAGCCGACAAAATGCTAGCTGGCGGCCGTCTGTTTTACCTGGGCGCCGGTACAAGCGGCCGTTTGGCGATAGTAGATGCCAGTGAATGCCCCCCGACTTATGGCGTACCTTATGGATTGGTGATTGGATTGATCGCTGGCGGCCAGAAGGCCATTACCCAGGCAGTTGAATTTGCTGAGGATAGCCTGGAGGAAGGCTGGCACGATCTGCAAAAACATTTTGTGAGCGACAAGGATGTAGTGGTGGGGCTGGCGGCCAGCGGTACAACACCTTATGTTTTGGGCGCTTTAGAACATTGCATACAAAGCAGCATAATAACCGGATGTATAGTCTGTAACGCGGGTTCGCCCATTGCGGCGGCAAGCACTTACCCGGTAGAAGTAGTGGTAGGGCCCGAATTTGTAACAGGAAGTACGCGTATGAAGAGCGGAACAGCCCAGAAACTGGTGCTGAATATGCTGAGTACTTCGGTTATGATACAACTGGGCAGGGTAGAAGATAACCGTATGGTAAATATGCAGTTAAGTAACGCCAAACTTGTAAACAGGGGTATTGAAATGGTGATGGAGCAGTTGAATATGAAGGACAATGAAAAGGCTAAAGAAATTTTGCTTGCCCATGGCAGTGTTAAAAAGGCAGTAGAGTCAGTTATCCTGAAAAAATAATTTTTAATGTCGTAATGTTGGTACTTGTCTGTCAAAAAGATTAAATTAGTGTATTAAAAAATCAGCTATGAAAAAAATAATTCTACTCTCTATTATTACTACTTCAATTGCGGCAACCGGAACGCAAGCGCAAAGCAAAAAAGCCTTCGCAGTTACAAGCGACACCAAAGGAACTTATTCCTGGAACACCATTCGCGAAATTGACCTTTCAACCGGGGAAACGGTGGGAACGTATTACGACAAGAGTTTGCACAAAAATTTTGAGATCGTGGCCGATCTTAATTCGTCGTTAACGGCCAGCAGAGACAGCAGGGCGCAAATTAAAATGATGCCAATGGCAGAAGGCGTTGCCGCTACTGCTTTCGACGAAAAACATAACCGCTTGTATTTTACAACTATGCGCGGTACCGAATTAAGGTATTTTGATTTAAGCAACCGCAGCGGAAGAGTGGTGTATAACCAGGCGCAACCGCTTTTTGCCGGTAATCGTTTTGATGAGGCCAATGTTATTACCCGTATGGCTTTCGCATCCGACGGTTATGGATATGCATTAACCAATGATGCTAAAAACCTGGTGAGATTTACAACCGACCAAAAACCAGTGATCACCAACCTTGGCGAAGTTACCGATGGAAAAAATAACGGCAGTATTAGTATCCACAACCTTTGCAGCAGCTGGGGTGGCGATATGGTGGGCGATGCTTATGGTAATTTGTATATGGTAAGTATGCGAAACCAGGTTTTCAAGATCAATCCGCAAACCAGGGTAGCCGACCATATTGGTTTAATAAAGGGATTGCCGGCTGAATACACTACCAATGGTATGGCAGTGGATGCCGATGGTGAGGTATTGCTAAGCAGCGCTGCTGTGGCGGGTACTTACTATCGCCTTAACATGTCTACAATGGAGGCGACAGCGATTAAAAATGTTAATAGCGATAATGTTTACAATGCCAGCGATCTGGCCAGCAGTAATTTATTATATAAGAACAAATCTGCTTCTATTAAACCTGCAACGGAACTGTTAGGAAACGATAAGGTTAGTATATATCCTAACCCGGCCATCAATAAAATGATAACAGTGCAATTTGACAAAGTACCTGCCGGTAAATATAACCTTGTGGTAATGGATGCCTCTGGAAAAAACATTACAGCGCGGTCTGTTATTGTAAATTATTTTGGCCAGGTTGAGAGAGTCAACTTGCCCCGCACTGCCGCCGGTATGTATATGTTAAAACTTACAGGGTCAGATAGCAAGAGTGTTTACAACAATAAGATCATGGTTCAATAATTAATCAATCAATCATATTAAAAGAAAGAGGCTGCAAATTGCGGCCTTTTTTTATGTAATTTTTTTGCAGAAATTATTTTAAGGCACAGATCCAAACAGGCACAGCCCCTGGCAGTTTTCAGATGGCATGGCTTTTTTAGCGTATGTTCCCTCGTTGATTTACGGGAATTATACCTTCAATTTCTTTATCAAATTCAGCATCGGCCTTACATTTGTATTGTAAAAAATGTTCTGAAAACTGCTGTAAGTACAGACGCGCTGAGGACAATTAAATGAGGGAGAATTGAAGTATGCATGATATTGAACCATTTTATAACTGGCGCCATTTGTACATGGCTGAAGAAGATGAAAACTCACCTTTTTTTGGCAGGGAGTATAGCGAGTTTGAATATTCCCAAACGATTTATAACTACTACATCCATCCGCAATGGGATGAGTTTGGCAGCAAGACGCTATACATGAAAATTTTGTATGTTGACTATGGCGAGCAATACGCGGTTATTGAATTGATAGGGGAGTGGAACGATGCGATTGAGAATGATATCATGACCTTAAAGCGCGACATTATTGATGACATGATTTTTAAGCACATCACTAAATTTATTCTGATTACCGAAAACGTATTGAATTTTCATAGCGGAGATAAGGACTATTACGAAGAGTGGTTTGAGGAAGTAACCGACGAAGGGGGGTGGGTAGTGGCGCTGAATATGCCGGAGCAATCCCAATACGATTTTAAAAAGAGAAAACTGAATTACTTAATTGAATTGATGGAAATTCCTACCTGGCGGGTGTATAAACCGCAGCATCTTTTTGAAAAGATCGATGAGGAGATAATCAGGCGTTTGGCCCCCTAAATCCCCCGAAGGGGGAGTTTGGAACCTGAAACAAGTTCAGGACGATGGCACTTATTATGCTGTCATCCCGATCCCGATTTTGGTCGGGAAGGGATCCTTTTTTGCATTAGGGGATTCCGTTCTTTTTTCCAATGCCATAGTCAAGGCCTCCTCCTTCGTTGGAGTGACAAAAACTTGTTTATATACAGATTAAACAATACAAGGGATCCTGAAACAAGTTCAGGATGAGGCATTGATATTGTATGAAATTCACGGTCTAATTAGATGTTATATTAAGGATTCCTTCCTGATCAAAAATCAGGATCGGACAACCACTTTGTCATCCCGAGGAACGAGGGATCCTTTGTATTTACGTAGGGATTTCTCCTACGTCGGAATGACAGGAGAAGTCGGAAGGACAAGCGGGGCCGGAATACCTACCCATTTGTCATCCCGAGGAACGAGGGATCCTTTGTTGTTTTGGGAGGATTTCTTCCCAATCAAAATGGGGATCGGAAAGACATCAGCATTCTTATTTTTATTGATCAACTTTCAAACATGGTGCACCTCCTCAGTTTATTCGTTCTCCCGGAGCGGAATGAATTTATCAGCAGCGTAATTCAGGATGAGTACGGCAAGTCTTTTGTCGTAACCCATAATAGGGGCAGAGAGCGTGATGATGTTATCTTTTTTTAGGATAAGCACAGAATCCGTTTTCAAAAGCGCACTGTCAAACATGCCGGTGGCAGACTGCCCTTCAAGTTTTTTGTCCGTAGAATTTATGATCTTTTCATCTGGATCTATAATATGAATGAACTGGAAATTTTTTTCTTTTACCATATCAGATGTAAAAATATTTACCTGCTCAAGGTTACCCCTCAGCATCTCTGAACGTATGCTCCAGATAAGCGGTTTAGCCAGGGCTTTCAGCCATTCTTCATTGTTTGCCGTCAATTTTTCATTAGCTAATTTTTCGATGGTGGAAGTTTGTTTTTTGGCCTGGCTGTCTTTCCAAAAATAAATGACGGTAATTACTAATAATGCCACGGCAATTGTTATAAGAAGCGGTTTAATTTTCATTAGAAGGGGGTGTTTTTTTATTTGGCCAATAGGGGGTTTTTGGTGCATATATGTATTGAGATCGGTTAGGTAATTTACTTTATAATTTAATAACCCGACAGCTACTTTTTGGTTGCCTGGTTTACTTTCTAAAAAATGCGCTTTCTTTATTTCGAATCATATAAGTGCCAGGTTACCGCGGTAGTTTGCCTTTCCTCTTTTATTGACCTGGCAATATATTAAATGATCGTTTCATTATTGTCTCAATGATTTAAAAGCTGCCGCAAGGTTTATAAGAAGCTATTATCGCCGGGTGAATTGCTATAATATTTAAAGTGATCAAATCGTTGTCGTTTTTAACGGCAGATGTAATGTAATCTTTATTGTCTTTAAAAGTTTGCATCATTCAGGTAAATTCTCAATGGAACTATTGTATCAGTTGAAAGTTTTTGCGTAGCCCGGCATATTGACCAGCCTGCAACTTTATGCCCACATAATCATTGTTCATTTAATATTTCGCTGCCGGGTGTTCAGGCATGCAGAGTGCGGTTATATTGCAGGCAGTGGGGACTGCTTTCCCGAAAAGAAATCGCATTGGCGTCAACTTAATCTTTTGCCTGCCCGGCTGCCCCCGCGCGGACGGGTGTTTAATTTAATTTCGATTTTTCGAAACTCACCTATGGTGGCAATACAATGCTGCGAAAAGGTCCATTGCACCATTCGTTCCTATGGAACGACAATACATAATTTCCAATTTTTTCTACCAACCATATGTTCCTATGGAACATGAAGAGCCATGACAATTTGATTGCCACCGCCAGTTTAGTTTCATTTTTTAAAGTGGGAAGGGAATTGCCGAACCGTCCCATTAGGGACGACTGGTTGGTAAAAAACATCACCTGCGAATTTTCTCTGGCGTTCCAGCGGAACGCCTCGTGCTTATACAAGAACGCCCATCGCTTGTCGCACCCTTCGTTCTGGTAGAAAATAAAGCATTATTACAAAGATTGCAGGTTATCTTTTACGACCAAAGTTTAAATGCGTCCACAGGTTGGTAGAAATTGAGGTGAAAGAAGCAGTCATAAAAAGATGCGGCAGATGGGTGTTCCGAAAAATCGGAATTGAATTAACAAAACGATGGTCAAGAGGAATTCTCCTGTTTGTATGCAAAAAAAATCGCTAAGTTGGCGCCAATGCGAAAAGAAATCGGGACAGGGTGTTCCTCCTCCGCCTTCGGACGGGGCACGGCGCAATGACGAGGAGATTGAAACCACTATCGAAGCAAATAAACAGCGACATTTTGAAATGCGCCCAGGCAGCGTATTATTGTTTTGAAAGAAAAAGATTGCGATACATTTACAAAAAGATTAAAACTTTCTATATGATGTATGTACCCAATCCCAAACGTTACGATGCCATGGAATACAGGCGGTGTGGAAATAGCGGCGTTCGCTTACCGGCCGTTTCCCTGGGCCTTTGGCATAATTTCGGACACGTAGATGTGCTGGAAAACAGCAGGGCCATTCTCAGGCTTGCCTTCGATTCGGGCATCACCCATTTTGATCTCGCTAATAATTACGGACCTCCGGCCGGATCGGCTGAAGAAAATTTCGGACGAATATTAAAGGAAGATTTTAAAGGGTATCGCGATGAAATGATCATTTCGACCAAGGCCGGATATTATATGTGGCCTGGTCCTTACGGCGAATGGGGCTCAAAAAAATACCTGGTATCCAGTTTAGATCAGAGCTTAAAAAGAATGGGCCTTGAGTATGTGGATATTTTCTACTCTCACCGTCCCGACCCCGATACCCCGCTGGAAGAAACAATGGCTGCTTTAGATCTGGTGGTTCGCCAGGGTAAGGCGCTTTATGCAGGCATTTCTAATTACCAGAAAGAAGAGGCGGCAGAGGCTATTAAAATATTGAAAAGACTAGGTACGCCGTGCCTCATTCATCAGCCAAAATACTCTATGTTCGAACGCTGGGTTGAAGGCGGCTTATTAGATGTATTAGAAGAAGAAGGGGTGGGGTGCATACCCTTTTCGCCTTTAGCCCAGGGCTTGCTGACCAATAAATATTTAAACGGTATTCCGGATGATTCGCGTGCCGCAAAACCGCATGGATTTCTACAAGAAAGCATGGTTACGCAAGAAACGCTGAACACGATCAGAAGCCTTAATGAACTTGCCAAACAGCGCGGCCAGACCCTGGCCCAAATGGCTTTGTCTTGGATATTGAGAGATGACAGAATAACCACCGTTTTGGTGGGTGCAAGCCGCCCGGCCCAATTATCAGATAGTTTAGAATGTTTAAAGAATACGAAATTCAGCCAGGATGAACTGGAAAATATTGAGGCTATTTTAAAATAGTCAGAGACATCTAACATAGAAATGGAAACCTTTCAGCCCCTTGTTTAACGACCTAATGGCTTCCGTTTTTTGCATTATAATTGACTCTATATTTCATGCAGCAGTATAGTTGGTTAATTAATGTGGCGGTGGCGCAGTTATTGCGGCCTGGCAGTTGGTAGATGTATTACCTGTTTTTAAAAAGAGACTAAGTATACCGCATTCAAAAGTTGCTATTTATGTTGCGCTGGTAGCTAACTTCGCTATAGCCGTCATGAAGTTTTTTGCTGCATTTTTTACCGGCAGTTCAGCTATGGTATCTGAAGGCATCCACAGCACCGTTGATTCAGGAAATCAATTGTTATTGCTTTTGGGTATAAAACGCAGCAAAAAGCCTCCTGTTATCAATCATCCCCTCGGCCATGGAAAAGAGATCTTTTTTTGGTCGCTCATTGTATCCATTTTAATATTTGGTTTAGGTGGCGGCATGTCAATATACCAAGGCATTGTACATATAATGCACCCCCAGCTCTTAACTGATGTAACATGGAACTATGCGGTGCTTGGCGGTGCTATCATATTTAAAGGAGCCGAGTTATATATCGCTGTTCATAAATTTAATAAGCTGCCTGGCCCGAGCGGCAGTATTTTTAAAAGGTTACGTTCAAGTAAAGACCCCACCTTATTTGTGGTTATTTATGAAGATAGTGCAGCGGTGATTGGTTTGTTAATCGCCTTTTATTGGCATCAGTTTAATATTCCGGACGCCGATGGTGTTACTTCGGTATTAATTGGAATTTTGCTTGCAGTTGTAGCAGTTATAATGGTTATTGAAAGCCGCAACCTTTTGATTGGTGAAAGTGCGCAAAAAGATTTGGTGGACAAGGTATATGGTATTATTAACAGCGATCACCAAGTTCATTCGTTTTCGCGACCCATGACCATGCACCTTGCACCTGACGAAATATTGCTGGCGCTGGATGTGCAGTTCCAAAATACAATCAATGGACAGCAATTAAGCCAGGTGGTCAGAAGGCTTGAAACCAATATAAGGACGGCGGTTCCCGAAATAAAACGCATTTATATAGAGTCGCATAATTTGTCGGATGTTGCCTCGGATATTGCTAAGAATGGTAGTGGCTCTGAGCCTTCCCATATGTTTTAATAGCCTTGGATTAACCACATTTCTATTAATAAGCTTTGCATAAATCTCATAATGGCCCTGTGCTTATTTGTCCGTCCGATCTCGTTTAGCGGCCAGTCTAAGTCATGTGTTGCACAGGCCAGGTAAAAGGCAGATTATGTTTAAAAAAAATTCCCTTTCCATTTCATGTTTTTTTCATATTCTTTGCTGGCTCCAAATTTTGATATGCCCGTGTTCATAAATTTTCGGAATTTGCGTGGTTAATGAATGTTGCGAACGTTGATGAAAATGAAAATATTGGTAGTAATAATGATGAGTTTAGGGGTATCAATAACAAATGGTCAGCAGAAAAATGAGACGCCGGGCGTTCAAAAGCCCGATAGTGCAGCCAGCAAAAAATGGTACGATCGTTTTTTAATCAGGGGATACATGCAGGCCCGATATAATCGCTTGCTCGAAACCAATCCCAAACTGAAATGCGATCAGTGCGATAAGTCGTGGGGCGAAGGCGGGGGAATTTTTCTAAGAAGGGTTCGAATTGTTCTTTACGGTCAAATAAGCGAACGGATTTATTTCTATATACAACCAGACTTCGCCAGTTCGGCTTCCTCCTCTGTTTTGAATGTGGGGCAGATCAGAGATGCGTATATGGATATTGGCCTTGATCGTAAAAGTGAATTCAGGATACGGCTCGGGCAGAGTAAAATACCGTTTGGATTTGAAAATATGCAATCGAGCCAGAACCGGCTTCCACTGGATCGGAATGATGCACTTAACAGCGCTTTTTCAAACGAACGCGATATGGGCGCATTTTTTTACTGGGCACCGCAAAAAACACGACGGCAATTTTCGGCGCTGGTAAATGAAGGGTATAAGGGCGAGGGGGATTATGGTGTGGTGGCTTTTGGCGTGTTTAACGGTCAGACGGCCAATAAACCCGAGCAAAATAATTCGCTGCATGCGGTAGGCCGAATTGCCTATCCATTTAAAGTGGGTGATCAAACATTTGAACCCGCCTTACAAGCATATACCGGCAAATATGTTTTAACCGCAGACCAGGTATCGCCAGGGGTAAAAATTGCGAAAGGCAACGAATACCTGGATCAAAGAGTCGCAGCTACTTTTGTTTGGTATCCTAAACCATTTGGCATACAGGCGGAATATAATTTTGGACGTGGTCCTGAGTTTAATAAATTCACTGACTCCATAGAAGTGAAATCATTGAAAGGCGGGTATGCTACGCTAAATTATATGGTAAAGGCTGGCAATCAGATCGTGTTTCCATTTTTCCGGTATCAATATTACGAGGGCGGTAAAAAGTTTGAACGGGATGCCCGCAGTTATTCGGTAAATGAATTTGAGTGGGGAATTGAATGGCAACCTGTAAAAGCTTTTGAGCTGGTTGTTGAATATGTACGTTCAAGTCGAAAGTTCGAAGACTTTAAAAACCAGGACAATCGTCAAAAAGGCGGGCTTCTTCGGCTGCAGGCGCAAATAAATTATTAGAAGAATTTTGAGCGGCCACCTAATATTTCCAAAGCTTTCCAGGGGATGCTGAAATAAATTCAGGATCGACGGCTCTGGTTGTTATGTCATCCCGATCCCGATTTTGATCGGGAAGGTATCCCCTCCATGTATCGTTGTGCCGCTTTTTTAAGTGTTATAAATTCAAGCTTTAATTAGATGTTCTTCTCAGGGATTCCTCCTTCGTCGGAATGACAATAGCATTGACAAAGGAGGGATCCTCTCCGTGTTTCTCCTTACCGCAGTGCTTCTGTGGTTCTTTTTTTCCAGGGGATGCTGAAATAAATTCAGCATGACGGCTCTGGATCGACGGCTCTGGTTGACGGCTCTGGTTGGCGGTTTTGATTGACGAAAAAGGAGTTAGCGTCATTCCGGGCCTGACCCGGAATCCCCTGAAAAATTATAT
>JBBRCW010000258.1:0-10086 GCA_038204535.1 Chitinophagales bacterium
CAGGATGTCGCCGGTATCTATTTCGTGTTTTAATTTAAAAGTCGTTACTCCGGTTTCTTCTTCGCCGTTAATAACTGCCCAGTTAATGGGGGCAGCGCCTCGATATTGCGGCAACAAACTGCCATGCAGGTTTACCGATCCCATAGGCGGCATATTCCAAACTACCTCGGGTAACATTCTAAACGCCACTACAATTTGAAGGTCAGCCTGCAGTGCCTTTAGTTCTTCCAAAAATTGCGGGTTCTTTAATTTTTCGGGCTGAAGAATGTGCAGTCCTTTTTCAACGGCGTATTGTTTAACGGCGCTTTGGGTAAGTTTCATGCCGCGGCCGGCCGGTTTATCGGGGGCCGTAATTACGGCTGAAATATTAAATCGCGCCTGCACCAATGCATCCAGCGAAGCCACCGCAAAAGCTGGTGTGCCCATAAAAACAATGCGAAGTTTTGTATAATCCATAACGGGCGCTAAGGTATTGCAAGCGGTTAATAAAATAAGAGGCTGCATTTCAAATTCCTCCTGCTTAAGACGCAACAAAAGCTGTATACACAAACCATTGCAAATAAATCAGTTGAAGATGGTGTATATATAATTGTCGTATCAAACAAGCGTTCGTCATTGGCAGCCTTCCGCGGCTTGGGCGAAGCCATCCCTGACATTTGTCAATCTGGAGGAGTAGGGCGATTGCTTTCCCGAAAAAAAATCGGGACAGGCTGTTCCCTGCCAATGACACATTTTTAGTCTGATTGATTTATGGTTCATCGTAATTATACATACAGGCGGTTTTTCACGCAAAGACGCAAAGTAAAACCCACGCAAAGGACGCAAAGAAAAATCTTTGAAACATACAAATAAATACACTTATACATCTTTGCCTGCCCGTCCGGTCAGGCGGGCGTGAAGCTCTTGGCGGCTTTGCTGAAAACATACCGACTTTAATATCTATTCAAATAAAGCACGCATTTTTACGAAGGGCCTTATTTATAACGCTTAATAAAAGGGAAGATTTTGAATTAATAAAAGATTTTATTAAAAAGAGCACCTTGAAAATGGCGGCTTTCTGCTGTGTCATTTTCAAAGAACTTTTTTGGGAACCCAAAAATTAATCACTCACAATAACGAGAAGATTGAAACCACTATGCCAGCAAATAAACAGCGACAATTGAAATGCACTTGGACAGCGTTTTTATGTACCCTATATCGGCAAAAACAGTAATTTTAATTTTTTAACCTAAATACTGTATTATGAAAAAGATAATTTTTATGGTTCCTTTATTTTTCGTACTTGTTTTTATGGCAACAGGTTGTGGCAGTGGCGACGATACCAAAAAGGCCACAGAAGACACCGTTAAAAAAGATACCATTGACCGCAATTCAGAAAATTTTTCCAATCCGCATTAATCGTATGTCAAGTGCTATAAATGGATGAAGGAGGGCTTACACCCTCCTTCATTTGTTGTTATCCTATATTGGACTTGCAGATAGTTATTGAAACAGTTTTAGTTTCTCTGGTACAATTCACTGATCAATTGGCCTACCAGCGATGTCCACCCGGTTTGATGACTGGCGCCCAATCCATTGCCATCATCACCATGAAAATACTCGTAAAACAACACCAGGTGTTCGTTGCCAGGTTGTTTATAAAACCAGTTGTATTTGCCATGAAGACGGCGGCTGTTGTCATTATCTTTCTCAAACAGGCTGATTACACGTTCGGTAAGTTTATCGGCCACTTGCTGTAGATTCATTTTGTTGCCAGATCCAACGGGGCATTCAACCTGCAGGTCATCCCCATAAAATTCGCCATAGCGGCGTATAGATTGAATAATAATATAGTTTATGGGTATCCAAACCGGACCGCGCCAGTTAGAGTTGCCTCCAAATAAGTTAGAAGTTGAATCGCCGGGATCGTATTGAATATTGTAATCCATGTTGTCGATAGTAACTGTGTATGGATTTTTTTCGTGGTACTTTGACAATGCCCGGATACCGCCCTCCGATAGAAATTCATCTTCGTTCAGTAAACGTTCCAGTATATTCTTCAGCCGGTCTTGCTGAACCAGCGACAAGAGTGTTTTGCCTCCGTTTACATGCTCCTCGTTGGGCCAGAAACGGTTGTTTCTTAAGCGGTATTTTTCAAGCCAGGAGCTTCTCTTTTTAAAATCCGGGAGTGTTTCAAAAACCTTGTGTTCTATATTGGATACAGCGAATAAAGTTGTCAGGCCTACAATGGATTGAATACGCAATTGTATGGGATGGCTGTGAAAAACCGTCAGCGAATCGTAAAAGAACTTGTCTTCATCGTTCCATAAACCTTGTTGGTTTAACGCCTCAGCTATCAATACGAAATGTTCAAAAAATTTGGTGGCAGTGTCTTCAAAAGACTTGTCTTGCATTGATATTTCGAGTGCCATTTCCATCATATTCAGGGCATACATACCCATCCAGCTGGTTCCGTCTGCCTGTTCGAGCCGCATGGCGCCCGACATTTCAATGCTTCGGTTAAAGACCCCGATGTTATCCAATCCCAGAAACCCTCCCTGAAATATGTTATTGCCTGCGGCGTCTTTCCGGTTGATCCACCATGTAAAGTTGATGATCAGTTTATGGAATATCTTTTTTAAAAAATCGAGGTCGCCGGTTCCTTTGGCTTTCTTTTCAATATGATACACCTGCAGGGCCGCCCAGGCCTGTACGGGCGGGTTTACATCGCTGAAGTGCCATTCATAAGCAGGTAACTGCCCATCGGGTTTCATGTACCACTCCCGCATAATCAGCAATAACTGATGTTTTGCAAAGTCAGGATCGAGGCGCGCCATGGGTATGCAATGAAATGCCAGGTCCCACGCTGCGTACCATGGGTACTCCCACTTGTCGGGCATCAAAATAATATCCTGGTTCTTTAGGTGCTTCCATTCGTGGTTGCGGCCAAATAATTTGCCGTCGTTTATCTCTGTTATACCATCGCTTTTGGTAAGCCAGCGTTCAACATCATAGTGATAATATTGTTTGCTCCAAAGCAAACCTGCCATTGACTGGCGTTGAATGTTTGCCAGGTCGGGGCTTAAGTTGCCGGGTAAGATCGCCCGGTAGAATTCGTTTGCCTCTTTTTTTCTGTCGGTGAAGATTGATTCAAAGTTTTTTTCGAATGCATTGTCTAGGTCTTTATCGGACAGCCGCAAAAAGAAGGATTTGGTTGCACCGGCAGGTATGGTATGGCTATAAACCGGGGCGAACTTTGTACCCGATTTTTTATTTCGCAATGCCGATACATTTTTTTTATTAACGATAGCTTTGTGAAACGCGTCTTTAAGAAAAGGGTTTTTGTCTGGTATGCCGGTTATAGGTTCTGTATTGGTTTGGTTGTTTGTAAAAAAACAAACTTTTGGCGATTCGTAGTATAGATAATAAGTACCCAGCCGTTGGTGTGAAGCCTTTACTGAATTCTTTTTATGCGCCTCGATAATGGGAGGCTGCGACAGTTGCTGATTACTGGACCGGTTGTAAAACCAAAGGTTGGGCAATACAGTTATCCTGGCTGCCTTTGAATAACGATTGGTAACATCAATCTTTATAAAGATATCCTGCGAATCCTGTTTGGCGTATGTCACTAATACATCAAAATACTGGTTATTGTCAAATGCTCCGGTATCCAGTATTTCGTACTCCGGTTCAAGCTTGCTCAGATTTCGGTTTTCAGCTTTAATTGCTTCGTAAGGAAATTCCGTTTGCGGATATTTATACAAATATTCCATGTAATAATGCGAGGGAATATTATCCAGGTAGTAGTACAATTCTTTTACGTCTTCTCCGTGGTTGCCATCGCTGTTGCCGAGACCAAAAAGTCTTTCTTTTAGTATTGGGTCTTTGCCATTCCAAAGCGAAACGGCAAAGCATAAATTTTGAAAATAATCTGATATGCCTGCCAGGCCGTCTTCGCCCCAGAGGTACGACCGGCTATGTGCCTGTTCAAAAGGAAAATAATTCCATGCGTCTCCGTTCTGGCTGTAATCTTCTCTTACGGTTCCCCATTGCCTTTCGCTTAAGTAAGGCCCCCATTTTTCCAGCGGATTTTCCTTTTGGGCATTTGCCTGTAAGCGTAATTGTTCTGCTGTCATTATATTTGATCTAGGTTGTTATTAAATAGTTTGTGTTCGCCGACAGCATACGCCATCGGTAAATACAGTTTGTTGTCTTTTTTCTTCCTCATCTTTACTTTAAAAGAATGGAAGGCCGGTTACAAAAAATCAGACTAGCTTCTTTTTTGTTTATCCTTCAAAGGTGGTTTATTCATTTAAAATGGCAATGGTAACCCAAAACAGGTTTTAACTTACTATTACTATTTAACAACGTGCATTCACTACTTACAAGGTGCATTGGTTAATTATCGCAAAAGTTGGCCACTCAATCTTAAAAAAGACTCCAGGTATAGATTTAAAAAAAGGCCGAAAGAAATACTTCCGGCCCCGCGATCATTTTGTCCAAATTAGCTCTAAGACAAAAATGAGAACCTGAAGCCAGATGTCGAATAACTGGTCTCCAGAAAACAACGGTTGTTTACGTTGTTTCATAGTCGGTTCTCCTTGTGCTTGCCTGGTAAGGCAATGTAGGGTACGGATCGGCTCATAAGAGCCATGGCAAGCTTTAAGCTAACTTGGTTAAAGGACGAATGATTGACACTTTTAAGGTAGAAAAAAAATTTTTGAATTAAAAATGAAAGGGGGATTTTTTTTAAACGAGCCGTCATGCTGAATTTATTTCAGCATCCCTTGTATCTAATTTGATATTTTTCAGGAGATCCCAAAACAAATTCAGGATAACGAAATGATATTGGTTGTCAATTCCGGTGTAGTCTCGATTTTTATTTATCTGCGTGAATACGGATTGGAGAGCCGGAATAATAATCACGTTTTTTAAAAGACCGCAAACCCAATAATCATTAAAATCGAGAAAAGGAAAATTATGGATACTGCAAAACAGGAACTTCACCGCTTGATCGATAGTTGTGACAACGAAATATTATTAGAAGAAGCGAAGCAACTGCTGTTATCTGCTTCTGTTAATGATTGGTGGGATGAATTGACACCAGGGGATAAAAAGCTGGTGATGGAATCAGAAGCCCAATATCAGCAAGGCAATTTCATTAGCCATCAACAGCTTATGCAAGAATTTGAAGAATGGAAAAAGAAATAAAATGGACTGCAGTTTCCAGAAAATTTTTTTGGGAAGCTGTTGCCTACCTTTCGCTGCTCATGTCTTCACGCATGCTATCTACTTTTATGTGGAAGCAGAAAGGAGTGATTTGGGTGCGACGGGTGAGAATGATGGCGCTTAGTTGCGGTCTTGTAAAGTTTCCCCGCCTTTTCAAGGAAGGGACCGATTTTGTGCGTAGCATAAAATCAGGGGTTGTTATACTCCGTTTTAATTTTTTCTAACACCCAGGCGATATCTTCAAATACCCACTTGTTTTTGAAGCGTAGCACTTTTATTCCTATACTTTTTTGAATAATTTTCTTTGATATGATCTTTCTCAATGCCTGATTCCCAAAAATGATCTTCACCATCCAGTTCAATCACTAATTTTTCGGATGGGCAATAGAAGTCTGCTATAATATTTCCGAACTTATGCTGATGATAAAATTTACAGTTTTGCAGTTGATTATAACATTTTTCATGTGCTTCAGTTTAACCACCCCTGAATGTATTTATAGCAAATTATAAATACATTCTGTCCCCTCCTTGAAAAGGCGGGGAAACTTTTGCAGGCAGATTTAGGGGTGGGTTAAAGGTTCAATTTTTGAGAATATATAAGCGGAGGTGCTATGGTTGCGGAGGAGATTTAATTCGGGTGTATTGTTGATGATTACTTTTTTTATGTGCTGCGGTTTAACCACCCCTGAATGTATTTATAACAAGTTATAAATACATTCTGTCCCCTCCTTGAAAAGGCGGGGAAACTTTTGCAGGCAGGTTTAGGGGTGGGTAAAAAGTTCAGTTTTTGAGAATGTATAAGTGGAGGTGCTATGGTTACGGAGTTGTTTGCGGAGGAGTTTTAATTCGGGTATGTTGTTGATGATTACTTTTTTCATGTGCTGCGGTTTTACCACCCCTGAACGTTTTTATAACAAGTTATAAAAACATTCTGTCCCCTCCTTGAAAAGGCGGGGAAACTTTTGCAGAAAGGTTTACGGGTGGGTTAAAGGTTCAATTTTTGAGTACGTAAAAGGTGTGAGACGCAAGCAGAAGGGGGTAAGTTGGGTGGGTACGTGAAAATGATAGCTGAGTGATTTTACGCCGCTAAAATATCTTTCGATACAACATTTCGTAGTTCACTTTGTAGAAACCCCTTTAGGCTCAAATCTTCATCAAGAAGTGACCAGTGAATACCAGCACCGTTTGCTATTACTTCGTAACTGGTTAATTCGGCTAAAGTTGCTTTATGCAGCCGTGGGTAAGATGAAATTTTTTGACGTAGGATCGCTTTCGTATTTAAAATGATCAGCATTAAATCTAAATCTGTGTGAAAGTCGACCGTTTGAATTTTTAATCCTTCTTCGAAAATCAAATGCTCCAGTGCGTCAAATTTATTTTGAAAAGTATTCATACCATTTGGTTTTAAAATCTCCTGAATGTAATTGTATAATCTTTAAAATGTCTTTTTCTTCGCTGTTTGTAAAGCCATACAAATATGCCATTTCAATCACAGGCTCTAACCACGCCTTTCCAGATGCATTTCCCTTTGTTACATGAACATGAGGGCTACATTTTTCATGTGCTGCGGTTTAACCACCCCTGAATATTTTTATAACAAGTTATAAAAACATTCTGTCCCCTCCTTGAAAAGGCGGGGAAACTTTTGCAGGGAGGTTTACGGGTGGGTTAAAGGTTCAATTTTTGAGAATGTATAAGAGTGCGACGCAACGATGTTTAATAGCAGTGCAATTGCTTGATACATGAAAATTCCTAATGGTAAAAGTTAAGTAGTATAAAATCAGATTGCATATCACCTGGCTTTGAAATTAATCACTTCACCAAACCTGCCTGCATTTTTTTTACGCGGTCTTCGAGTTTTTCGGAGGACATGTCTTCACGCATGCTATCTACTTTAATGGGAAAACAGAAGGGAGTAAGTTTTACAGGATATGTTAGAATGATGGCGCTTTGCTGGATGCGTGTAAGCATGTTTCTTAAGCGGACCTCTTCCATTTGCTGGTCCATTACTTCGGCATAGGCTTGCCGCAGCAAAAGATTATTAGGGTCGTATTCGCTAAAGACATTAAATAGCAGGCCAGCAGATGCCTGCAGGTGCCTTGCCTTTTTCTGCTCACCGGGATATCCTTGAAATATAAGTCCACCTATCACCGCTATTTCCCTGAATTTTCTTTTGGCCATTTCGGTTGAGTTCACGCTGCGCTGAATGTCGGCAAAAAGGTCGTCGGTCGAAAACAATTCATACACATTGGTATCATCCACCGGTATGGGTTGGTCGCTTAATAATTCAAACCCATAATCGTTCATGGCAAACGAAAAGGTGATGGGCGTTATTTGGCTAATGCGCCAGGCAAGTATAGCCGCCATGGCTTCATGCACCAGCCGCCCTTCAAAAGGATAAACAAATAAATGAAAGCCGTCTTTGGTTTCTATTTGTTCTATCAATAATTCATTTTCGCGTGGCACATGAGACAGTTCCTGCTGCAGCAGGAATAAAGGGTTGAGCGAGCTGACCTCTATTTCGGCATCGGGACTCAATGCTTCATTAAACTTTCGCCGCAACATTTTACCGAGGTTGGATGACAGTGGCATGCGGCCACCCTGCCAACTGGGTACAATTGATTTTTTGGCATTTGAGTTTTTAGCCAGGGCTGTCATGTCTTTAATCATTATAAATTCAAGGTTTCTGCCTGCCAGCGTAAACACATCGCCTGGCTCAAGCCGCGATATAAAGCTTTCTTCAATAACACCAATGTAGCCGCCTGCCATAAACTTTACCCTGATCATTGCATCGCTAACAATGGTGCCAATATGTAGCCGGTGGCGCATGGCAATACGGCGGTTTTTTATGCGGTAAGTACCATCGGGTTCTATCTCTACTTTTTTATATTCGTCATATGCCTGTAATGCATCTCCGCCGCTTACTATGCCGTATAATACCTGCTGCCATTCATTGTCGTTCATGTCAGCAAAACAATGAGTGCTTCTAACTTCATTAAAAATTTCCTCGGGTTTAAAGCCATCGCCTATTGCAAGCGTGCACAGGTATTGGGTCAATACGTCAAAGCACAACATTCTTGGTTCGCGGCTTTCAATCATATTTTCATTCATTGCTTGTTTAAGGGCTGCAGCCTCCATTAGTTCAAGCGTATGTGTTGGTAGAAAAAAGATTCGGCTTACCTGGCCTGGCTGATGCCCGCTTCGGCCGGCACGTTGTAAAAACCTGGCGACACCTTTGGGCGATCCTACCTGTATGACAGTTTCAACCGGGCGAAAATCGACGCCGAGGTCAAGGCTGGCGGTGCATACCACCGCTTTTAAAGTAGTAGTATGCAGGGCTTCTTCTACCCAGTTACGCAGTTCCCTTTCTATGCTTCCATGGTGAAGTGCAATAGCTCCTGCAAGATCGGGTGCCAGTTCAAGTATCTTTTGATACCAGCGTTCGCTCATGCCACGTGTATTAATAAAGACCAGGGTTGTTGTATTGGCCCTTATGATATCTATGGCTTGGTGCGCCAGGTTTAAACCGAGATGGCCCGCCCATGGATATTTTTCTATTTCTTCGGGAATAACAGATATGATCTCAATATTCTTTTTGAGATGGGCGGTGATGATGATGCCTGGAGACCTCACCTCTGGCGCTTCTTCAAAAAAGAGGGAGGCCTGCCGCGCAGAAGGTTGATTATTGTATGCACTAAGTTTTATATCGGCAGGTGTTGTGATTGTTTGAATTTGTCTTAACGGGTAGAGCAAAACATCTTTGGCTTGTTTAAGGTTTCCGATGGTGGCGCTGATACCCCAGATGGACAGACGAAGGTTTAAGGTTGAGGGTTTAAGGTTGAGGGTTGAGGGATCCTTTTCGATCTTTGACGTTAAACGATTATTAATGTTTTCATTCTTCATTTTTCGTTCTTCATTATTCATTGCTTTTATACCTACCAGTCTCGATAAGGCCAGTTCAACCTGAACACCCCGTTTGCTTCCCAGCAGTTCATGCCATTCATCAACGGCAACAATTTGAAGCGTTTTAAAAATATTGAGGTAGTCTTTGGTTGCCAGTAACAAATGCAAACTTTCGGGCGTAATGATCAGTGCCTCGGGCATGTTGCGTTTTTGTTTTGCACGCTCACTTAATTCGGTATCGCCATTGCGGTTGCCTATTTGCCATTGCATGCCCAGGTCTGAAATAACCTCCTCCATTGCCCGGTTAATGTCTTTTGCCAAAGCCCGTAAAGGAGTGATCCACAGCAGTTGTAATCCATTTTTTGTTTTGGTTTTATAAGTGGCGGGGTTTTGATTAATGAACCGAATAATGGCACCGAGAAAAACCGAAAATGTTTTTCCGAAACCGGTGGGGGCATTTACCAGCCCGCTGTTATTTTCATGAATTTGCTGCCAGGTTTCCAGTTGAAATTCAAACGGTTTCATACCTTTTTGGGCAAGCCATTTGGTTACGATTTTATATCCGGGAGTTTGTTTCAAATTTTAATAGCTATTTCTTAAATTTGATTTATAAATATAATTCTTAAGTATGAATAAGAAATATGTAACATATACCAGCACGCTTCCAAATATAGTGATGGAAGATGTAGTGGAATATGCAAAAAGGAAAAATGTGACCAGGAACAAAGTGATAGAGATCGCCTTGAAAAAACTTTTTGAAGGTGAGCTAAAGAAAGATTTGGAATCTACGTTTAAGATGGCTGTTCAAGATTCTGAACTTGAGAAAATGGCTGAAGAAGGTATGGGGGATTATAATAAACAATTACAAGATTTAGATACCTGATGCAGAAAGAAATCTGGATGGCCGATTTGGAGCCTGTTGCCGGCAGCAAACAAGGAGGGACAAGGCCCGTAGTTGGTATCAGCGGCCCATCT
>JBBRCW010000259.1:0-10066 GCA_038204535.1 Chitinophagales bacterium
CCTCCAAATAGTGCTTTAAATTATTATAAGGATATTGCACATCTTTAGCTCGTACTGTTTTTTCGCTTATTAATTTTGGATCGTCAATAAATACATACTCTCCATTTTCATTTACCTCTTTAGCTCTAACTCTTGCGACCCAATTTTCAACTTCAGTTTTATCTTTAAAACCGCTAACAATTTTAATAAAACTCTTAAAATCAACATCCTTAGGATCAATTCTATAAAAGAGAGTTCCTACAATATATCCAAAGGTTAAGAATACAAACACCAAAGCAATATCAAAGATCACTGGGATATGCTCTATAAATGACAACTCATTTGGAGTAATAAAAATTCTCAACTCTGACCTATCGGGATTACAAATTAATGCTATGGCTTGGAGCAAGACATTTGCTGGAATTATAAAGGTGGGAACTAAAAAGAGCAGAAAATAAACACCAGGCATTAAAGCTCCAAAGAAATCTACAAGAAATTCCCGCACTGAGATTTTACCTTCAAAATATTGCTCTATGGGAATATCAAGCAATGGCATAACATTATATTGAAAGTATATTGAACAAAAGTTTGCGCACTTCTCACTAAACTAGCATTTGCTTCTCCAAGATAAGGCATTACTTTCATATTTCATAGCAACGATAATCCAAAAAGATTATGGAAGAAATTCATTCTGACCATTATCATTTTGGTTTTGTATTAAGTAACCAGATTTTCATGTTTGTCCATTTTGCAAACTGGCTGTAGAGGTTATAAGCTTTATCAAAAACGATAAAGCTGTTGGCAGGTAAGTCAATGTGTAAAGGAATTTTTTTGTCTTTTTTGGTATTCCCGCAGCCTCGCCGTTGCAAGGTGTTGTCACCCGTTCCTCTTGGATGTTCCCCCGTTCCGCTAAGATGTTCCTTGCTAAAAATAGAGGCGGGTTGTTCGAGTGTCTTCCGAAGGGTGACCTCGAACGCAGGATAAATAGAGGTCTTAGACCTCCTGCCTTTGCAATACCTGTCCCGTATGCGGGAAGGCACCCAACAAGGTTACTAACCCGAAATCATGAACTAACTTCCCGGTACAATACTAATGTTATGGGCTTTGCATGCCCCACCCCTAAATGGAGAAAAGACATAAATCATTTTCTCACTACTCCCTTTAAGGCTGGGGCTTCATTTGCTCATTCAGGCTAAAGAAGAAAATCTATCTGACATTCTGCGCGATTTTAAGAAATTCACTTCTCAAACTATTATAAGAACATTAGAAGAAAACAAGAACGAAAGCCACAGAAACTGCCTGCCCCGCCCTAATGGCGGGGGATGCTTTGGCTATTTAAAAAAACAGACGAAAACAAAAACGTGTCATATCAATTTTGGCAACCGGATAATCATCCTGAATTATGCTACCAGTTAGACTTTATGTGGCAAAAGCCTGGCTATATTCCCGTCCGAATGCCAGCCCGACAAAGTCATTCTGGCGGGGCTGGCTGGGCGGGCATAATAATGCTGTAAAAGCAGGGTTGGTGTATAAGCCAGAAGAATACCTGTATAAAGCAGTGCAGCAGATTATGTAGTTGGCTGGCAGGTTGGCAAAGTGAAGGTAGCTTTATTGAACCCTTTACAAACCACGTACAGTTGAATATCATGCAGCTTTTTGTGGCTTTTCCAAAGCCAATTGTTCAAAGAACATCATTTATCCTTAAGTTCGAGGTGCCCTGCGGAACACCTCGAACAGCCTGGGGTAGCCTGAAAAAACAAATTATAGGTAAATAATGGATTTATAGGAGGGGAGTTAAGCTTATAAACTTTCATTAAAGATCTAAGTAATTTTTTTCGCGTTTGTAAGTTGTTCTTCACCTGCAAAAATACACGAACTAATAAACAGTTGGAGAAGAACGCCAACTGGGGCGGAATTTTGCAAACCTCTTTTTTAATTGATGGAGTAGAATATATTTTGCCAGACCACAAAAAATTTAAAGGTTGACCAATTAATGTGGTAGAATTTAGCTTCCACGATGATGAAAAATTTCCTTGGTAACAATAAGTTAATATAGATAGAAATATGGTGGACAATAACTGCTTAATTTCAATCAACACAAGCTATTAATGATTGATTTAATTTGGCAACTGTTAAGCATTCAGTAGAAGTAAAGCTGATAAGGCATAATTTTTTGAATATTTGATTATTGCATCAGCAATATCCTACACAAAATGAAACAAAAGGCGGTCTCCCCACTTAATTTCTACAGAAAAATATACTGTTTTTCGATGTGTGTCATTTTTTTAGGTGCTACCGGATGTTTTAAAAAGTACAATGCCCGCATACAAATAGATGGTTCCAGTTCGGTGTATCCCATTACAGAAGCCGTAGCCGAAGAATATAGAACCGATCACGGCGATATAAGAATTACAGTAGGGGTTTCTGGTACCGGCGGCGGTTTTAAAAAATTTTCAAGGGGCGAAACAGACATCAGCAATGCTTCGCGGCCTATTTCTAAAAGTGAGCGTGAAGCCTGCGAAAAAAATAATATTTCATACATAGAAATACCGGTGGCATACGATGGACTGGCTGTAGTAGTTAGCCCTACCAACGATTTTGTGGATTACCTGACAGTGGAAGAACTAAAGAAAATATGGGAACCTGCTGCGCAGGAAAAAATAAAATCGTGGCGTCAGGTTCGGGCTTCTTTTCCGGATGTGCCACTAAGGTTGTATGGTGCTGGCACCTCCTCGGGCACGTATGATTATTTTACAGAAGCCATTGTAGGAAAAGCAAAATCTTCTCGCGGAGATTATACAGCCAGCGAAGATGACAACGTATTGGTGCAAGGCGTATCGTCTGATAAAGGTGCGCTCGGTTATTTTGGCCTAGCCTATTATGAAGAAAATAAAAACAAGCTAAAGTTAGTGGCCATTGATAATGGAAAGGCAAAAGTATTTCCAACCGACTCAACCGTAAGCAATGGTACGTACGCGCCGCTTTCAAGGCCGGAATTTATTTATGTAAATGCCCGTGCTGCAACCACACAGGTAATAAAAGATTTCATTGCTTTTTATATAGCCAATGCACCTGCACTGGTAAGAGAAATTGGTTATGTGCCGCTGCCAGCCGAAGCTTATACATTATCGTACAACAGGTTTCTAACAAATAAAACAGGTTCGATGTTTGCCAACCAAAGTACCGTGGGCGCCGACCTTGTGGCCCTGCTAAAAGAGTGACAAATCATTCATGAAAACAAAAGAAAAAATAATTGAGTGGATAATGATGGGTTGCAGTTTTATAACTGTTCTCACCACCATTGGTATCATCCTGGTGCTCTCCATAGATACCATAAAGTTCTTTTCAGAAGTATCTATCGTTGAGTTTTTTACCGACACACAATGGACTCCATTATTTGATGATAAACATTTTGGTATTCTGCCCTTGCTTGCCGGTACACTGCTTACTACCACTATTGCTATTTTAGTTGCGGTGCCTTTAGGGCTCACGATAGCAGTTTATTTAAATGAATATGCTACCGCAAAGTTTACAGCCATTGTAAAACCCGTACTCGAAATATTAGCAGCTATTCCTACCGTAGTGTATGGTTTTTTTGCCTTGCAATTTGTAACACCGTTGTTGCAAAATTTTATTCCAGGATTAAGAGGCTTTAATGCATTATCACCTGGTCTTGTAATGGGGGTTATGATTATTCCATACGTGACGTCGCTGAGTGAAGATGCGCTTCGTGCAGTACCCGGAGCATTGCGCGAAGCATCGTATGGAATGGGTGCCACCAAATTTCAAACAGCATTTAAGGTGATGATTCCTGCTGCTTCGTCGGGTATCATTATCTCTGTGATCTTAGCCATTTCCAGGGCCTTGGGTGAAACCATGATTGTAGCCATTGCTGCCGGACAGGAACCTAATTTCACTTTCAATCCAAAGGAATCAGTAGAAACCATTACTACTTACATCGTGCAGGTAAGTATGGGCGACGTGCCCCAGGACTCGTTGGAATACAGAACCATTTTTGCCGCGGGGATGACGTTGTTTTTATTCACTTTTATTCTAAACAACATTAGCTTCCGGATGCGTAAGAAGTTTGAAAATAAATACGAATGAAGAAGCACTATTTACAAAAAGCAAGACGCATTGATAAGGCATTTAAAATATTTGCCTTTTGCTGTACCATGTTTGCATTGGTTATTCTGGCCGTATTGCTCATTGATATTTTTTCAAGAGGATTAAGCCGGATCAACTGGAGTTTTTTCAGCAGCCTTCCCTCACGTTTCGCAGAACGTTCCGGTATTCTTACGGCGTTAGCCGGTATGATGAGTTTGCTTTTTTTCACTATTATTATTTCATTGCCTATTGGTATTGCTGCCGGTATTTACTTGCAGGAGTATAGTGTAAAAAATAAATTTGCCAAACTGGTGGAGATAAATATTGCCAATCTTGCCGGTGTACCTTCCGTTATTTATGGCATACTCGGATTGCAGTTATTTGTAAGAATTGCAGGCCTGGGCAATAGTTTGTTGGCAGGGGCACTTACTTTATCATTGCTCATTCTTCCTATCATCATTGTAGCTACACGCGAAGCCATCCGGGCGGTGCCAAATTCGTTGCGCCAGGCATCTTATGGTATGGGTGCCACCAAATGGCAAACCACCAAAAGAGTGGTGATCCCATCAGCTTTGGGTGGCATTTTAACCGGGATAATTTTGTCTATATCAAGGGCTGTAGGCGAAACAGCTCCTTTGTTGGTTATTGGTGCGTTGGTGTATGTACCTTTTATTCCCGAAGGGCCACTCGACCAGTTTACCACCTTACCCATTCAAATTTTTAATTGGGTTTCGAGGCCGCAGGAGGGGTTCATCTTAAATGCCGCAGCAGGTATAATTGTACTCCTGCTGATTACTTTTTTACTCAATGGAATTGCCATCTACATCCGTGCTAAGTGGTATAAAAAAATGAAGTTTTAATAAATAGTATGCAAAAGCTGGAAACAAAAAATGCAAACCTTTGGTATGGCGATAAACATGCGCTAAAGGATATTAACATAGCCATCGATTCAAATGCAGTTACTGCTTTTATTGGACCATCCGGTTGTGGTAAATCTACTTTGCTGCGGTGCTTCAATCGTATGAACGATTTAATTGACCATACGCGCATAGAAGGAAGTTTCCTGCTGGATGGAGAAGAAATTTATGGGAAAGAGGCAGACGTATATGAACTGAGAAAGAAAGTTGGAATGGTGTTTCAGAAATCAAATCCTTTTCCGAAAAGTATTTTTGAAAATGTAGTTTATGGGCTAAGGATTAATGGCATTTCCAACAAACAGGTATTGGAAGAGAAAGCGGAATGGTCTCTAAAAAATGCAGCATTATGGGATGAAGTAAAAGACAACCTGCACAAGTCTGCCTTATCACTTTCGGGTGGGCAGCAGCAGCGGTTGTGTATAGCCCGAACCCTTGCGGTGGAGCCTACGGTTATTTTAATGGATGAACCCGCTTCTGCATTAGATCCGATTTCAACTTCTAAAATAGAGGACCTTATTTTTACATTGAAGCAGGATTTTACCATTGTGATTGTAACGCACAATATGCAGCAGGCTGGTAGAATTAGCGATAAAACTGCCTTCTTCTATTTAGGCGAACTGGTAGAATTTGACGACACAAAAAAATTATTTACTAACCCCGGAAACGAACGTACCCAGAATTATATTACCGGTCGTTTTGGATAAAATATTTGGACCATGGTACACCTTAAGCTACAATTGCATGAATTGCGTAAAACGCTTTTAGAAATGGCTGACCTTGTAAGGGGGCAAATAAAAAAAAGCCTGAATGCACTTTTTGAAAGTGATGATGATATGGCAAGCGAAGTCATTCACAATGAAAAAAGGGTGAATGCGCTTGAACTAAAACTGGATAAGGATTGTGAAAACATTTTTGCCTTACTTACCCCTGTAGCCATTGATATGCGTTTTGTGTTTGCTACATTAAAAATAAATGGCGACCTGGAGCGCATTGGCGATTATGCCGAAGGAATAGCCAAGCTGGTATTACTGGGTGAAAAAAAATTTGATAAGGAATTGATGGAGAAAATACAGATCCAAAGAATGTTCGACATTTCGTACGCTATGCTGAAGGATGTAAGTAAAGCATATAATGAGGATGATGGAAAATTGGCGAGAACTGTTTTTTCAAATGATATTTTGCTCAATGATATCAATGGAGAAGTAACTCCTAAAATAGAAGAATATTGCAAGGAAAACCCGGAAAAAATCCGTCAGGCTTTATTGCTGCTTTCCATCATCCGCAAGCTTGAAAGGGTAGGCGATCATGTAACCAATATAGCTGAGGAAGTGATATTTTATAAAGAGGCAAAAATTTTAAAACATGGAAATAAAGGTGGCGAAGTTAGCTAACGGTTTATCCCTACAGGGCAAACGCATCTAATTTTATTTGAACGAAGGTTTTTGTCCTGCCGGGTGTGTTTCACGAATGAAAAGAATGGACTATTCTTTTCAATGTTATATAAAAGATGGTCTCTACTTGGTAGAGACCGCATTCCGCCTTGGCGGGACAGACAAAGTATGCAAACCACCCCGCTTTGGCGGGGCAGGCTCTGAAGGTGCTGTATTCAAAAGATATGGTGCTGAACGTTCAGGCAAAAGGTCCCGCTAAAAGCGGGATCAGGTACGTGTTAAGAAGCTGAACGAAAGTGAACCGACCGAAGGCATGTCGAAAGGACTCCTCGTTGTTAAAAGTATTGATTGCCCCGGATTGATACGAAGACTGTAGCAGTTATCTGTTTACCGGCTGCAGAACAACCGGCATTAAGGCGGCAGCCCCGATAGCTATCGGGGTTACACAACCTGTCCCGACCCTTCGGGAGGCTTTTATACGAAACCCCGAAATGGTCGGGGCAGGCTGTGAGAGGCTTACTTGTTGATGCGCTTTGAAGCTTTGGAGGAACTTCAATTTTGGAGGACTGTTCGTCAAAAGACCTACAGTTTTTACTGCAACTCAATCTTGTCTTAGACAGGAGATGCAGCAGGAAGCGTCGGACTAAGGCATAGTAGTGATGATCCCGATAGCTATCGCATAGGCGTCAACTTAGCGAATTTATTTTGGGTACAAACAGTAGAATTTCTCTTGACCATCGTTTTGTTAATTCAATTCAAATTTTCGGAACACCCATCTACCGCATCTTTTTATAACCGCTTCTTTCTCCTCAATTTCTACCAACCTGTTGTCGCATTTAAACTTTGGTTGTAAAAGATTACCTGCAATCTTTGTAATAATTCTTTATTTTCTACCAGAACGAATGGTGCGAAAAACGATGGGCGTTACTGTTGAAGCTCGAGGCGTTCCGCTGGAACGCTATCAACAATTCGCAGGTGATATTTTTTACCAACCAGTCGTCCCTATGGGACGGTTCGGCGTTTCCCTTCTCACTTTAAAAAATGAAACTAAACTGTAGTTGAGCGGTGGCAATCAAAGATGGAAAATTAAAATTGTCTTGGTTCTTCATGTTCCATCGGGAGAAAAAATCGGAAATTATATATTGTCGTTCCATAGGAACGAATGGTGCAATGGAACTATTTGCTGCATAGAAATATATATAATAGGGGAGTTCCGGAATATTGGAACTAAATTAATACCCTGCCAAATATATGTACATCCGGTTGCCCGCCCGTCCGACTGACGTCAGCCGGGCGGCCAGAATCAAAACCTGCTATTCGATTCAAAAAAACAAATTAAGTTGACGCCAATGTGATAGCTATCGGGACTGTAATGGAAATGGAGCGAAGGGTTCAGCTCATTCGTTTGCACTAAGAAAGACAACATGGAGAAATCTGCGGACGATCAAGTTTAGTTCAATGAAGTGTAAAATTCTTCTTACACTGAATGAGAAGAGCCCCCGCAAAAGGCGGGGCAGGCTGTGTGAGGGGAGACTTTCAAGCACGGTTCTGTGAGAGGCTTGGGCTGAAATGCCCTTGCCTGCTCGACTGTTCTCGTAGCGCCGCCGTTGCAGGGTGAGGTCACCTGCAACTGACGCATAGCCCACGCTACAGTTGTTGGTCAAAAGATACAACAACGCCTTCGCCGCGTTAACTTGCCGCCCAGTTAGCGGAATTGTTCCAACGGATCAATTAATTCAATATTGATGGCAGGACTGCGTCCAGCCGTTCTGCCGCGATGTTCTCTTGCTAAGTAAAGCGGTGGAGTTGTTCCAGTATCTTCCGCAGAACCTGTCCCGTACGCGGGAATGACCTCGAACGCAGTATAAAGGGAGGTCTTAACCATTATTCAGGGGATTCCGAAACAAGTCCGAAACGACGAAAATGCATAAATACTGAACTTAATTACATTGTCCCGACGGGGAAACGACCGCGAGAATTTTGAATGCACCCGGTTGTTATAGGATTAGGCAGTCGTTAATTTTATTCAGTTTTTATTCCAATAAATTTTTAGGTTTTTAGTAGCACGGCCAGCGGCAACGATGTCTGGTTTGCCATCTGCATTCAGATCAAGTACCTGCAGATCTTCAGTAGCAATGCCATTGTCGTCTATCCAATAGGCATCCCATTCATCACCCTTGATGCTCCGCGGAACATACAATTTAATTCCTGTTTTATTCTCCACATTGGGAATCCGCCAGCCCGCTATTACCTGGTCTCTGCCAATGTTTAGCAAATCGGCGGTAGCTAACGCATGACCTTCCTTAAACTGTTCATCCAGGACTGTGCGAACCGTATTTTGACCGCTTATATAAACAGCCACTGCATTTCCATGCATAGGCTCTATGGTGGCTATAAATTGTTGTTTGCCAAGATGCCCTATTCTTACTTCACCGGAAGCCCGATGCATGCCAGGCAATTGATTTACATTTCCAGCTTCCCCACTGAAGTCTTTATTAAGCTTAACACCTTCTTTACCTGCAATAAAAACTTTGGTGCTTTTACCGGTTTTATCTTCCATTATGGCAAGGTTATGTGTAAGATGCATGGAGCTGTCAATAGTTGCAACGGTCCATGCACTGCGGGGGTTTTTAGGGAACTTGTACGCCATCACTTTTACTCCGTCACCTTCTCCATTCTTATTGCCTCTGCCGTGGAGTGGGGCCACTACAAGAAAGAAATTGCCCTCACCTGATTTTACCCATTGCATCCGGTGAATGGTGGGTTCGTGATGTAATTCAACCGCATCCCAAAGCTGTGTGGCATCTTTTGGCCGGATAAGATAATGTACCGACCCGGATTTGGTAACATCAGAAGTTTCTCCAGGGTTCCATTGTGCACCCACTGCCACTTCCACTTTGCCATCACCATCAAGGTCGCGGGCAGCTATACAAACATTGTCGTTCGCCGTTAAATTGTCAGCCATAACAAAACGTTTCCAATCGCCATTTCTGTACCAAACGAATTGCTTTTTATCAGCCAGGAGTATATCCGGTTTACCATCACCATCAACATCGCCCAAGGCAAGGCCATAACCTATGGAGATATTATCATCAATAGTTTGCGATACAAATTTTGGTTCTGTAGAAAATAATTGCATTGCGGCAAAAGCAAGTTGACAGATAAAATGGATGGATAACATACGATCAGGTTTACAACTATGAAGTTAACTTTCTTAAAGAGGAATGTATTGATTAATGGAGATTAATTATTTAAAATTATAGGATTTTGCAGACAGGTCGCAAACTTTTCGTCCTGTAGGGGTCTCCTTCAAAGGCCATGTGCGTTTGCCATGGAACCCTGGCAGGATGCGCGGAGTTTGCCCCGTACTCTTTAGGCGGGTCGCATGCCAACACACACACAAAGCTTGGCTATGAAGACCCGCTTAGACAAATGGTATATTAGTTTGCCAGGTTGCCCCGGCATGCACATAGGCGTCAACTTTAGGATTTGTTTTATTGGACGAACAGGAAGAATTCTATTGGACATCGTCAGACTGTGCAAAAACTAATTTCAATACAATACGAAAGTATTCGTATATAGTATTTCTTTCCTATTGCGCTCTATTGGGCATGTCATATCCTGTTTAATTATGCCGCCATTGCGCTGTCTGTAGTGCCGGAAAGAGCAAAA
>JBBRCW010000260.1:0-10056 GCA_038204535.1 Chitinophagales bacterium
TTGGGCATTTAAAAAAAAGTCAGGCGGAATATCAAGCGAAACAGAGTCTGGCCACGAATAAACTACATGCCGGGATGAGTCGAACAAAATAAGGTGTTCTTCGCTTAGAATAAAGCGATCTTTTTTTATTGCTGCCGGCAGCAGCGGATTATAACCATTGGCGCTATCGAGATATGCGTTTGAAAAGAGGTTCGCGTTTTCTTTCACCCTATCTAAAAAGTCATCCTTTCTGAATTTTTCGTATAGCAAATAAGTAAACGACAGGGAGAATAATAATATTACAAAAACCAGGAAGCTAAACAACAAGGCCAATCTAAGTCTAAGTTTCATAGCCTTATACTTCCTTTAAATAATAGCCGAAACCGGGTTTTGTATAGATAAGTTTTCGGTCAAAGGGCTTGTCGATCTTGTTTCTTAAGAAACTAATATAAACTTCAATCGTGTTGGTACCGGTATCAAAACTCAGCCCCCACACCTTTTCAAGAATTGTTTGTTTTGACACGATTGACCCTTTGGCTTTTGCCAGTAAGGCCAATAGCGAAAACTCTTTTGCAGTAAGATTGATGTTTTGATTTGCCCTCGTAACCGTTTTTTCAAGCAAATTGATTTCAAGATCAGCCACATTAAATATTTCGCCTAACTCGCCACCTGCTTCAGCACGTTTTAGAAACACCTTTATGCGGGCAAACAATTCGTTAAAGTGAAACGGCTTTACAATATAATCATCGGCACCCAGGTTAAAGGCATCCATTTTGTCCTGTATTTCGCCCAGTGCGGTCAGCATGATTATTGGAACATTTTTTCGCGCCTGCCTGAATTCCTTACACAATGCCAGGCCATTCTTGTAAGGCAGGTTTACGTCAAGCAAAACCAATGCATACGAGTAAGTTTTAAAAAGCGTTTCAGCTACAAGCCCATCTTGCGCTATATCGGTTTTATAGCCTTGCCTGGTAAGTTCCTCCTGTATTATCTGGCCTAATTTAGGTTCATCTTCTGCTAACAAAATCCTGTTATTTTTTTCCACTACTTTTAGTATTAATCTTAATAGTTAATTGATGAAAAAAACATTTTACGCCATTCTACTTTTATTGCAAGCCGAAACTATTATAGCGCAAAATCACCTCACTCCTTTCGAAAAATCCCAGGGACAAAAGACTGCAACATATGATGAATGTACCTCCTATTATAAATTAATAGATAAGCAATTTAGTAATATAATTTTGAAAACTTATAAATCAACCGACGCCGGCCTGCCGCTAAGCCTGGTGCTGTTTTGCGCCGATAGAACTTTTGATCCTGTTCTGTGGCATAAAAATGGAAAGGTTGTATTGCTGATCAACAACGGAATTCACGCCGGAGAACCTGATGGTATTGATGCCAGCATGATGCTGATACGGGACCTGGCCTCCGGCAAAATAAAAGCACCCAAAAACGTAGCCATTGCGGTTATACCCCTTTATAATATAGGCGGTGCGCTAAACCGTAATAGCTATAGCCGGGTAAACCAGCAAGGGCCTGAAAGTTATGGTTTTAGGGGTAACGGGCAGAACCTTGATCTTAATCGCGACTTTACAAAAAACGACAGCAGAAATGCCCGCGCTTTTGCCGAAATATTCCACTATCTGGATCCGGACATTTTTATGGACAACCATGTAAGTGACGGCGCCGATTACCAGCATGTAATGACGCTTTTAAGCACCCAGCACAATAAACTTGGGCAACCCCTCGACGATTTTTTGCACCAAACCCTTGAGCCAGCCCTGTATAAAAATATGGAACAAAAAAATTATGCGTTAACCCCCTATGTAAATTTCGAAAGCGGGTCACCCGAAAAAGGATGGTCCTCATTTTACGATGCGCCCCGGTATAGCAGCGGGTATGCAGCCCTTTTTCAAATCATTGGCTTTATGCCCGAAACGCATATGCTAAAACCATTTAAAGAACGGGTGCTATCTACTTATGCTTTAATGCAGGCAATGGTTGAAGAAACATCAAAGAAAGCGGCAGAAATAAAAAGAGTAAAATTAAAAATGATCGACCAGGTTATACACCAAAAAGAGTTTGAGTTATCGTGGAAACCAGACACAACCTATTTTGAGCCTATTTGGTTTAAAGGCTATGAATCGAATTATAAAACGAGCAGCGTAACCGGTTTGCCAAAACTCTACTATGATCGCCAGAAGCCTTTTAATAAACAGGTAAAATATTTTAACCGCTACCAGCCTGAAAAAACGGTTACCATTCCTCAATTCTATGTAATTCCACAGGGATGGTGGACGGTGATTGATATTTTACGTTTGAACCAGGTAAAATTTACCCGAATAAAAAAAGACACGACCCTGCAGGTAGAAGGCTACAAAGTAGAACGGTATAAAAGTTTAAGCCAGCCCTATGAAAAACATCATAAGAATTACGAGGTGGAAGTAAGCCGGAGCGTACAGCCCATTTTTTTCAGGCAGGGGGATTATTTGATTGAATGCAATCAGCGGGCAAACCGCTACCTGGCCGAAATGCTTGAACCAACGGGCGACGACAGTTTTTTTGCCTGGAATTTTTTTGACGCTATACTTCAGCAAAAAGAAGGCTATAGCGACTATCGCTGGGAAGATGTTGCTGCAGAATATCTAAGAAAAGACACCGCTTTACAAAGACAATTCGATGAAAAAAAGAAAAATGACAACATATTCTCTGCTTCTTCACCGGCACAATTGAATTATATCTACAAACATTCGCCTTATTACGAACCTGCACATATGCGGTATCCTGTTTACAGGTGGAACCCAAAATAACGGCGCTTTAATTTGCTTTTACAACCGAACCGCTGCCGGCTATTTTTTGGGTTACCGCCGCGTTGCCTGCATATTCAATTCTGCCGCTGCCGGCAATTTTTGCGCTCAGGATTACATCAGCAAAAATATATGCATCACCCGAACCAGCGATTGAAATTTCAGCATTTTCAGACTTAAGATCTTTACCGTTAAAATTTCCGCTGCCTGAAATGGACGCCTTTACTTCTTTCGTTTCGCCTTTCAAATCAATATTGCCGCTGCCAGAAATTTTTGCTGTCACTTCCGGCGCATTAAGCTCCATTTCAATATCGCCGCTGCCCGAAGCTGTAAAACTCATTTTATCCGATGAAACAAACTTGCTTTTACCGGTAATATTTCCGCTGCCGGCAATAATTAATTCTTCAATTTTAGGGGTAGATATGTACACCTTAATATCGTTGTCGCTAAAAAAATTGATATTATCTTCTACGCGAATGGTTAACCTGCCGTCATCTTTCTCAACCTTTATATATTCTTGTAAATTTTCGTCTGCAGTTACCTTAACCGAAGTTTGGCCTTCCACTATCTCCACATCCATCGACCCATAAACTTTTATTCTTGAAGCATCGGAAACCTGTTTGTTGACCGTAGTAACATTTCCATTTCCTTTAATTTTCCGGCCAAAATCGCGGCACGAAGAGACCGACAAAAACAGAATAGCTACCATAGTTGTTTTAAAATGCTTCATATCTATAATAATTTATAATAAATGAAGGCACCAAAATACAAAACCACCATAGCATTTTACTATTTATGGCATAATTTATTACGATTTAAATTTTGAGCTACCTTAGCCGCATCTTTAAACCAGGCTGTAAAACGCACCATATTCTTCCTATAAATTACGCATGCACCAAAAAATATTAATACTTGACTTTGGCAGTCAATACACGCAACTAATAGCCCGGGCCATTCGCGAAGCCAATGTTTTTTGCGAGATCACCCCTTATCATAAGGCTTTTATTATCGACGAAAATTTAAAAGGCATCATTTTAAGCGGTTCTCCTTTTTCGGTAAACGATGAAAAAGCCCCCATAGTAGATGTAGCTGCACTTATAACCAAATTGCCGGTATTGGGCATATGCTACGGTGCGCAATTAAGTGCAAAAATTTTTGGTGGCAGGATTGAAAAAAGTAATAAACGCGAATACGGCCGGGCTTTATTGACCACTGTAAAAGACGACATTTTGTTGAAGGGGGTGAGCAAGACCTCTCAGGCATGGATGAGTCATGCCGACTCAATTCTTGAACTTCCCGCCGATTTTGAAGTGCTGGCTACCACCGATAGCATTCCGGTGGCTGCATTTAAAAAGACCTCCACCGATACGCATCCGTTATACGCGCTGCAGTTTCATCCCGAGGTTTATCATTCAACCGAAGGCAAAAAAATACTGCATAATTTTTTAGTTGATATCTGTGGCTGCCAGCAAGATTGGACCCCGGCCCATTTTGTTAAAGAATCTGTTGAACAAATTAAAGAAGCCGTGGGAGAAGGACATGTTATTATGGCCTTAAGCGGCGGCGTTGACAGTACCGTTGCAGCAAGCTTAATTGCCCATGCGATTGGCGACCGCCTGCATGGCATTTTTGTAGATAACGGCGTGTTAAGAAAAAATGAGTTCGAACAGGTACTGGATACGTACAATAAAATTGGCCTGAATGTTAAAGGCGTTGATAAGAAAGACCTTTTTTACAGTGAGCTCGCCGGCAAAACAGACCCTGAGGCTAAACGAAAAATTATTGGGAAATTATTTATTGATGTATTTCAGGAAGAAGCTTTGCTGCTAAACGATATACAATTTTTAGGTCAGGGAACTATTTATCCTGATGTTATTGAAAGTGTAAGTGTACATGGCCCATCGGCTACTATAAAATCGCATCACAACGTAGGTGGTCTGCCCGAAAAAATGCACCTGGGTTTAATAGAGCCTTTACGTTTTCTCTTTAAAGATGAAGTAAGAAAAGTAGGATTAGAACTGGGCATACCCCACGATCAGATCTTCAGACATCCATTTCCTGGTCCCGGTTTGGCAATCAGGATATTGGGCGATATTACCAGCGAGAAAGTTGAATTGCTGCAACAGGCGGACGACATTTACATACAGGCATTAAAAGACCATGATCTGTACAGCAGTATCTGGCAGGCAGGCGCTATATTGTTACCGGTTAAAAGTGTTGGTGTTATGGGTGATGAAAGAACCTATGAACATACCATTGCCCTGCGTGCTGTAACATCTGTAGATGGCATGACCGCTGATTGGGCGCATCTGCCCTACGATTTTTTAGCAACCGTTTCAAACGAAATTATCAATAATGTTAAGGGCATTAACAGGGTTGTTTATGACATAAGCAGTAAACCACCGGCAACCATCGAATGGGAATAGGCATCAAATTTGTATCTGGATGAGAAATTCTTACAATACAATGAATAAATTTTACCGGATCATTGCAATTTTCGCTCTTGCCATGACAACCGCCGGCAGCCTGGCCGCGCAGGCAGACACTGCCAAACCAGTAAAAGTAGCCGTATTTATTCCCCTTTACTTAAACGAGGCTTTTGCCGGAACCAGTTATTCTTTTGGCAATCAAAACATACCCAAAAATGTATTATCAGGCCTTGAATTTTACAATGGCGTAATGATGGCTATCGACAGCCTTAACCAGGAAGGTGCCAGGTTACAATTTAATATATATGATACAAAACAAACCGATGCTGCTTTAAACACGCTTTTTAACGGAAGCGAACTTTTAAACACAGGCCTCATCATCGCCTCTTTTACAGCCGCCGAAGAGGTAAAGAAATTTGCAGACATTGCGCTTAGTAAAAACATTCCGCTTATATCTGCAACCTACCCTAATGCCAGCGTTGTAAAAGCGAACCCTTTTTTTGTTTTACTAAATTCTTCTTTTAAGACACACTTGCTTGCTATTGACAAATACCTGCATACCAGTCATGCCGGCGCTAATATTATTGCATTCAGAAAAATTGGCGCTGTGGGCGATTATATGAAAAAAACATTCACCGATCTTAATAATACATCAACTACAGGCCAGGTAAAATTCAAATGGGTTGACCTGCCCGAAAATTTTAGCGACAAAAATGTGTTAATGAACCTGGATAGCACTAAAAATAACATCGTGCTGGTGGCTTCTCCCATTGAAAGTTTCGGGTTGAATTTGGTTAAAACCATCAGCCGGTTTGACCAATATAGAACTACTGCTATTGGGATGCCTACCTGGGACGGCATTAGAGAATTAAACGGCAAAGACTGCAGGAATGTTGAAATTGTTTTTTCAACCCCTTTTAATTATAGCAGAACCGATGGCTTCGAAACGTACGTGACAAATAAATACAAATCGAAATATTACAGCCGTCCAAGTGATATGGCTTTCAGGGGTTATGAAACGACTTTTCATTTTGGCAAATTATTGTTGCTCTACAAAGGAAATCTAATAAACAATTTGTCGAACTCAAATCATAGGCTCTTTAACGACTTTGACGTTAAACCCGTTAAATTAAGCGAAACCAGCCTGATGCCCGATTATCTTGAAAATAAGAAGTTGTATTTTTTAAGGAAGCAAGAAGGCAATCTAAAGGGGGTTACATGAAATCTTTACTATAAGGTCCATTTTGGCAGATCTAATTTCGCAGTGACGGCCAGCGACGTTAAGTATTTGCAATGGCAGGGGTTTCAGAGTTCTCCCGATTTTCGCATTGGCGTCAACTTAAGAATTCAATAATTTCGCTAAAACCTTTACCAGGCAATAGTTTGACGCGAATGAGTTATAAAAAAAAAATTAGAAATTGATCGGGTAGAAATCCTTCAATAGAACAACTAATTGGACCTTCAATTTCAGACACATGTAAAAGCGTCATTGTAAACTACCGACTAAGGGAAATTGATAATTGGTTTTCGGGTTTTTTTTTCAGCGCTTCCAAAATGTGCCGATGCTACGCATCTCGAAAATCGCGTTGTCACGTTCCCCAACGGATTGAAATCTCCCGCTATTCGGGACTACCACATGAATCGATGCTACGCATCTGCAAATAGGCTGTCAAAATAGAAATAGAATAGCCTTATGGCGATCCATTTAATAGTCCCGTCTTAATCCGCAGAAAAATACAAAGAGAGAAATGTTAGAGCTATCATCTGGAGTAATGAACCGGTTCCTGCCTTGGGGAAAAATATAGGCAGAAATATCGCAGAGCCGTAGGCTCGATCAATATGGTAGCCTCGGGTTTTAACCCGAGGAAAAAGCGAAATAAAAAATTTGCGAGAGCCGTAGGCTCGATTCATATGTCCAATAACAGATAGAGGAAAAACATGCATGATTTATTGCGGTTAGTTCAATCCCACAAATTCAGACCTCCTAACCCCATGCCACAAAATCAACAATTTAGCTAAAACTTTACCTGGCATTGGTTTGAAACGAAGATTGCCTAGTAATTAATAGAAACCGATAGACGGCAACTTGTGCGTAAATAGCCGACATAAAAATATTCGGTACAGGCGAGTTCCGATAGACCGGAATTAAAATGACACCTGTCCGAACGGATGTTCATCGGGGCGGGCAACCGCAACAGAATAAAAACCTGCTTTTCGATCCAAAAAAAAATCAAGTTGACGCCAATGCGATTTTCGGAACCGAAGCAAATACTGATTGAAAAAATAATGTACAAATTATTTGAAGAGCCAAACAGCTAAAGTCCAGCCGCAAGCCGCCGCACAATAGCGAACTACAGCCGATTGTAATATAACCTGCCCTGCTATTGCAAATATCTTTATTGTGGGCAGTGCTTGATTATTCAGGCTGCTCAAATTTAGGAAGTCCTATAGTCTTGAGAATATGATTTGCCCTGTCAACTTTGTCTTTGAAAAGTGGCTGGTCATCATATTTTCCGGTTAACTTAGGGTCAACTGTAAAACCTTTGGGCAGTTTCGGTTTTTTAGTCTCTGTTTTCTTTGTCTTCATGAGTTCAAATTTATAATTTTCTACGAACAAGGAATGCTCCATAAGTTACGTTTATGCGAAAAGACTCCCAATCAGTTTCTGTCAGGCCCAGAATAGTAAAGTCCTTCTCAATTTCGGTCAAGTTGTTGGAAATACCAATTCTGTACAATCGGGTTCTGGCTTCAGTACTGCCCGTAGCGATTATTGTTGCTTGCCAATGACACATTTGTAAACAATGTGGTTAATGGGCTTATGCAAAGAAAGACTTCTTGATAATGGTTTCCCCTCCTTTTTTAAGGAGGGGACCGATTTTATGCGCAGCATAAAATCAGGGGTGGTTAAACTCCGCTTTAATTTTTCTATCACCCAGGCGACATATTCAAACACCTGCTTGTTCTCAAACCGGATCACTTTTATTCCCATACTTTTTAGATAATTTCTTTTTAATACGATCTTTCTCAATGCCCAAATTGAACTTCACCTTACAGTTCAATAACTTCGGGTATGATATTAAAGACGACATTTTTCATGTGCAGCAGATTAACCACCCCTGAATGTTTTTATAACAAGTTATAAAAACATTCTGTCCCCTCCTTTAAAAGGCGGGGAAACTTTTGCAGTCTGGTTTACGGGCTGGGAAAAGTTCGATTTTTGGGAAAAGGACGCTTCGAAATCAGACGCTTTATGCTGTGTCATCTTCAAAGAACTTTTTTGGGAACCAAAAATTAATATCTCAGGATGACTATCAGTAAAAGCGTATAAAGTTGCTGCCACCGTGGCAAGCACTTTTTTACTGTCGTTATTGTTGGTAACTGAAAGGTCACTTATAAATCCAGTTAATAGGTCTTTGTCGCCAAAGCCAAGATATAAAAATTTTTAATATTGATTTCAGTATAACGAACCACTTTTTTAATAGTTCCTCTGGGTCCAATACTGTCAAATTCAAAGGCCTGAACGTCTGGCGAAGTTCTAACGTTATAGCGGTTGTCAATCATAAGTCCGCAATTTACAGTCTTTCGTTAAACCAAAGAATTTAGTACGCATTGCCCATAACACAGCAATTGTTCTTTAGAACCTCAATCTGTTTCAACAACGGCAGTTAATCATAGGTTCAAAAATTTCTCTGCGCAAAACAACTTACATGCACCCAACTTCAGAAAAAGAGCGGCCGGTATCGATCAATTATTGCATGGCCTGAAATTTTAATGTCAATATTAAGCACTTTAACAATAAGCCATCCTGCTTGTTATTGCCTTAAGAAGTTTATTTGTCTTGCTAAAAATTGAACTTACATGCCTTTAATTGAGTTTAGCGATAAGGGTTTATACTGCCGCCAGGGTAATTTTTATATTGACCCATGGAAGCCGGTTGATCAGGCGGTCATTACCCACGCACACAGCGATCATGCCCGCTTTGGTTCAACAGCATACCTCTGCCATCAATATTCTGTACCCATATTACAATTACGGCTTGGCGCTAATAAATACCAGCCGGTGCAATGGGGCGAAGCCACTTACATGAATGGTGTAAAAATATCGCTGCACCCTGCAGGGCACGTTATTGGCAGTTCGCAAATAAGGGTAGAATATGGCGGCGAAATTTGGGTAGCCAGCGGTGATTATAAAATTGAAAACGACGGCATCAGCGGACAATTTGAACCCGTAATTTGTCATAAGTTTATTACGGAATCAACTTTTGGCCTGCCCATTTACAACTGGAAACCACAGGCAGAAATATATGCAGACATTCAAAACCGGATAGTTAAAAACCAGCAGGCAGGGCAGTGCAGCGTACTGATCGCTTACAGCCTGGGCAAAGCACAACGGGTTATTGATGCTGTAAGCAAAATAACCGAAAACATATATGTACATGGCGCTATTTGGAATATGCATGAAACACTGATAAATGCAGGCTGGAAATTACCGGCCGTAAAAAGGGTGACCGCAGATATGCCCAAAGAAACATTTAAAGGCAGTGTCGTAATCGCGCCACCCAGTGCAGATGGCACCCCCTGGATGAAAAAATTCAGCCCATTTGTTGTGGGTGTTTGCAGCGGCTGGATGCAGGTGCGTGGAAACGCCAGAAGGAGAAATGTTGACGCAGGTTTTGTAATGAGCGACCACGCCGACTGGAACGGTTTATTGACAGCCATTAAAGCCACCAATGCCGAAAAGGTATTTGTAACACACGGTTTTCAGGCTGCATTTAGCAGGTACTTAAATGAACAGGGCATTGCGGCGGCTGAAGTAAAGACAGAATATGGCAACGATGAAGA
>JBBRCW010000261.1:0-9994 GCA_038204535.1 Chitinophagales bacterium
TAGCCTACCGTTATGTCTGATATTCTTAAAAAACTTGCATCCTGGTAATAAATGGCACTGCGATATGGGTTGCTGACAAATGGAGAAAAATAGGTGTTGGAAGGATTGCTTTTTGTCCAGTAATCCAATTGGGACAGCGAGTTATACCGGCTTCCATTTTCGCCAAATGTACCCGCCAGGGTAGAGTTACGATAAGTGACCCCATTACGATAATAAATGAAAAAAGAAAGATCAAACGCTTTATAATTGAGTCTGTTGGTTACACCTAAAATCCAGTTGGGTAACTGGGTACCCTGTACCACTCTGTCGTCAACGTTGTTTGATGAGGAAATTTTACCGTCTTTATTTTGATCTACCACTCTTACAGATCCGGGTACCTGGCCGTAAACTTTGGCTGCAGTAGAGTCGGCCAATTGCCAAATGCCGTTAAACTGGTAGTCAAAATTTGCCCTGATCGGAAGCCCAACAAATAAGCTATTACCTTTGTCGGCGGTTTGCCCGTCGCCGTATAACTCCAGCAACTTATTGTTGTTTTTGGTAAAGGCAAAAGTCGAATTCCACCTAAAATCGGTGTTATTTATATTAATGGTATTCAGGGTTAATTCAACACCCTTGTTTTGAATTTCTCCAATATTGGCAACAACCTGGTTGAAACCAGATACGGTTGGTATTTTTTGGTTTAGGATAAGGTCAACCGTTTTTCTGTCGTACACTTCCACCGACGCTGAAATGCGGTTTTTTAGAACTGCAAAATCCAGTCCAACGTTCAGCTCGCGGCTTCTTTCCCATTTTAACGCTTTATTAGCCAGGTTGGCCGGCGCAAAACCATTGGCTGCCATACCATCAAAGTCGTAACCGGTACCTAAAAGATTTGCCTGGGTGCTGTATGGATTTACACCTGCGTTGCCCACCTCGCCATAACTAACCCTCAATTTCGCATTGGATAACCAATTAAGATCCTGGGCAAAGTTTTCTTCACTTAATCTCCAGGCCAGGGCAACTGAAGGAAAGAACGCCCATTTATTACCTTCAGCAAGCTGAGAGGCTCCATCCGAACGGCCGGTAACGGTTAATAAATATTTATCGTCGTACGAATAATTTATTCTTCCCATATAAGAAAGCAATGAGCGCTCTACCAGGCTGCTGGCCTGGTTTGTAATGGTGCCCGTATTTAATGCATACCAGAATGAATTATATGGAAGGTCTTTTACGGCGATCGTATAGGTTTCATCCCTTTGATAAAACGCACTTTGAAGGCCGGTAAATGCTACTTTATGTTTGCCAAAGTCTTTATTATAATTTAAGATATTGTCAATAGTGTAATTGCCGGTTGTTCTGCTGTCAAATTGTGTTCTTGGTTGCTTGCCAATCTGCGATTTTGACCATTGTCCTCTCCAATCGCCCAGCCGCTGGCTGTTGTATGAACCTGAAATGGAAGACCTGATACTTAATCCTTTTAAAATTTCGACTTCCACATAAGTATTACCAATAAGTGAGGTAGTGGTAGTTTGCAGTTTGGCATTAGAAGGATCAATATCGTTGAGTGGATTAGGAACCTGCTTGTCGTTTATACCCATCCAAAAAGCATATCCATCAACACTAAAATCAGAATTCTGGCTGGGATTGGCCAGTTCAGAGAAGTAAACAATACCTGTCGGTCTTGCTCTAAAAGCACCTCTCAATGACTCCTGCGAGCCCCAGTTTTGGTCGCTATAGGTTAAATAAGATGTAAAGCCAACTTTTACGCGCTGTCCCAGCTTGCTGTCTAATCCGGCGTTCATACTATATCTCTTAAACCCGGTATTAATAACGTTTCCTTCCTCATTTAAATACCCGGTAGAAAAACGGTAGGTGGTATTATCGTTTCCGCCTGACACGCTTACATTATGGCTGGTTTGAATACCCGGGTTAGTTATAAGACCGGCCCAGTCTGTGGTTTCGTTTGCATCAATTTTTGCCTGTTCAGCCTGTGTAAAAACCACTGCAGGTAGCCCGGCAGCAAGCCTGTCAGTATAATTTAATTTGTAAAATTCGGCGGTGGTGCGCAATTTAGGTACATGTGCTATTTGTTTAACGCCCACATAACCGTCGTAGGCTACCCTTGGTTTACCCGACACCCCTTTTTTAGTGGTGATAATTACAACTCCATTTGCACCACGGGCGCCATAAATGGAGGTGGAAGAGGCATCTTTCAATATATCCATCGACTGAATGTCGTTGGGGTTTAAGGTATTGATGTCTCCACCGATCAATCCATCAATAACTATAAGCGGCTGTGTAGAATTGTTAATGGTATTTTCTCCCCTGATGGTAATATTAAAAGGTGCGCCGGGGCGATTGCTGGCTTTGGTGACCGTGGCACCCGCTACCTGCCCTTGTATGGCTTTGGCTGCCTGCACAGGGTTGGCCCTTACAATATCTTTTGACTGTACCGTTGAAAGGGCACCTGTAACGTCGCGTTTTTTTCTTTCGCCGTATCCCACCACTACCACTTCATCCAAAGACTGGGTAGTTGAAGTAAGCCGGAAAAATACTTCCTTTTGATTTGAAACGGTTACCTCTTTTGAACCAAAGCCAAGAGTGGAAACCACCAGTGTAGCGCCGTTTGTGGGAATAGATAGGGAAAATCTTCCGTCTGCGTTTGTAACGGTTCCATTGGAGGTTCCTTTAACCATTACGCTGGCATCTGAAAGCGGGGAATTGTTTTCGTCGTTCAGAACACGCCCTGTTACCTGGCGGGTCTGCGACCACGCTATACTGACTATACAGCATAGCATTACTGAGAGTAAAAGAACTTTTCTCATGATGGCAATTTTTAGTTATGGCAATTGTTAAAATAATACCGGCATTTGAACAATAAGTATGACAAATGCTACTTTGAAAGTAGGTAAAATGATTTACTAAAACGTTTAACCCTTAAAAAAAGATTAACGAAATCGATTGAAACAAAAAAATTGGTATCAGGCGAGCTTTGCTATTAAGTGAGGATTTTGGTCCTCCACAACTTGTTTCAGGAACTCCTGGAAAGTTTCAGGTGAAATAGAGGGGAGGCTGAAATAAATTCAGCATGACGGCTCGTTTAAAATGAAGCCAACTACTTAAGTTAATTACAACGATCACGCGAGGAAATAAAAAAACAGGCAGATAGCACATTGAATGTTACGTTGTAGTGGGCGGGTGTGCTAAATTGCAATTGACGCAATTCCATCCATTGTTTATACATGATAAGCCTGGGAAAAATGAGACTGGGAAAATGGGACGAAGCATCAGCGTACTTTGATGAAGTAACCAGGTTAGAAGCCATGCACCAGGGCGCCAGGACACATACTCAATTAATTTCCGGTTTTTGCAACAAAAGAGTTTATACAATGAAAATATCCATCGTTACAAAACAAATCAGCTCTATAAAAATAATATGGTATGCCGGCTTTTGCCTGTTATGGATGCAATTAATATTTGGCTGTGCTACCAGTAATAAAGTATATTCAACGGAGAACCTTACATTCGGAGATACACTTTCCGTACTCACGTATAATATTCATCATGCCAATCCTCCTTCAAAACCGGGCCTTATTGATGTAGATGCAATTGCCGAAATAATAACGAGACTGCGGCCCGATGTCGTGGCCCTTCAAGAGGTGGATGTATATACAAACCGATCGGGCAAAAACCTGGACCAGGCAAAATTTATTGCTGAAAAAACAGGCATGCATTTTTATTTTGCCAAAGCCATCGACTACGACAATGGACAATATGGTGTTGCGATACTTTGCCGGTATCCCATAAAAAACGCGCAGGTATATCAGTTGCCAACATTATCAATTACCAAAGGCGAACCCCGTGTTTTGGCGACGGCCACAATTAGTAACGCCAGGGGCAGGCAATTTATGTTTGCATGTACACACCTTGATGCGCAACGCAGCGACACCAACCGTATTTTGCAGATAAATAAGGTGGTCGAAATCTTAGAAAAGGAAAAGCTGCCGGTGATTTTGGCAGGCGATCTTAATGCCCAGCCTGGCAGTGATGTCATCAATCAACTTGACCGGTATTTCACCAGAACATGCGTTACCAGCTGCGGCTTTACTATCCCTGAAATCAATCCTATCAAATCGATTGATTTTATTGCCTTCTCTCCCAAAGAATGGAAAGTAACAAGCCACCAGGTGATCGCTGAACCTTATGCATCTGATCATCTGCCGGTATTTGCTACCCTTGTTCTGCAACGATAACTGTAATGATCGTTTGCTATCACGTCAATTCAATTTGTTGGCGGCACGATATTTTTTATGGTTTAGAAAAACCATATAGTATGAAGAAGAACATCATAATTGCAGCAGCCATAATTGCGGGAACCGGAGCAGCAGCCTATTTATTGCGGAAGTTTATTCCTGGCAATAAAACAATAGAAGATCAGACACGGAAACGTTCGCATCACCTAACAGACGCCTTTGCACGTGCTAAAAATCATACGTCTGAACCTGCTTAAAGGCACAATGAAGGCCTTATTTTTTACGGTAAAATTGCTGTATGGAGGTTCCCTCGCTTAAGCTGATCTCTGTAGAATTTACCTTAGAATGAGCGATTATAGCCGGGAGAAAAGTCTCCTGGCTATTTTTTTGCTCTTGTGTGAAAGAAGCGACCAATTCAAATTATTTAATAAAAGTGATAGGCCTGAAAAACCCATGCGTTATTCTGCAGGCTTACTTGCTGATTGCCATCCACGGAACCTGAAAAGATGGCCATGCCTCTTCATTCAATATTAACTCCTATAGCCGGCTATCATTAGTTCTGTCGGCTTTATACTTACCACAGAGGCATCGCGAAGAAAAAAAACAGCAGGTACGGTGTGTAAAAAATGCAACATCTGGCAATTACAATACCAGACGATCATTAGAAACCAGGCACACTGGCAAAACTCCTATTACGATTTCATTTTGGGTTATTAGTCTTTGGTAGTAGTGTCGGCATCGCCCTTCATAAGTGAAACTCCCCCTCTTGGCCCCCTTTTAAAATTCATATTTTGCTGCTGCTTATACCCCTGGATGGAAGACAGAAAAATGAAAATAATGATGAAGTATTTTATGGCAGGTCTGTTGCTCTGTAATTTGGCTGCTGTTGCACAAAACGATACAACGATGCATTCGTTAGATGAAGTGGTAGTAACCGCCCAGCGTATTGATAGAAAAAATCTGGAACTGCCTTATGCGGTAGAAAAGATAACGCACTCATACCTGCAACAATACAGCCCGCAGTCCACCGCCGAAGCTTTGCAGGGTATAAACGGTGTGTTTGTTCAGAAAACCAATCATGGTGGCGGCTCGCCGTTTGTTCGTGGCTTAACCGGCAATCAAACACTGATGCTGGTAGATGGCGAAGGGCAAAGGGCAATAGGCAGGAGGCAATAAGGTAGAAGGCGTTGGGAAGAAAATTTATATCACGTAAGGCTTAGGTTAGAACGAAATGATTTAAATTATAAGCGAAGCCGCGCCTTTGCATGGTGTTTTTCCCGATTTTCGAGACAACTGTTACGCTGGAAAAAAATTGCATAAGGTTATCCTGCACAAATGCATGAAAAATGTTCGTATGGTGCAAGTGAAACGGCTTGCGGCTTTCACAACAACCGGAGACGAATAAAAAATAAATACTGATTCTCCAATAACTCAGCTTTGAATGCAACCTGCTTTTGCTATTCATACAACTTATATGTACTTTTATTAAAAAAAATGTCATCACTTTCAAAAGATATAAAGAGCCTGTCAGCCCCGGAAAAGGCTAAACTGTACAGACAGCTACAGGATGATGAGGAATTAAAAAATTACCTGGCTTCCAATGATAATTTGTTTGAAGAATTAGCCCAAAGGGATAGGGCTTATGAAGAAGGTAAGATACAATTAACTACCAGGCGACAACTCACTACACGGCTCAAAAATCGCAGGGATGATTTATGAAATCCTCAAGTATGATATTGTTGATGATGAAATTGAGGATGTAATCTTATATTACGAAAACAATTCTTATCAACTTGGTCTTAAGGTTGAAAACGCGTTAGAAGAAACACTAGACAACCTTGAAAGAAATCCTGAACATTATTTTAATCTTGAAGATAATATACATCGCCGTATTACAATCGAAGGATTCCCCTATGCTTTCATTTACAGTATTTTGGATAATTACGTAATAGTAAAAATGCTTTTTCCACAGCTGGAAGACCCTGCAAAACTATGGTTACGAATTGGCAGATTTTCATAATATTTTTTTTATATCGGATGCACTTTTTATCACTGTTGTGCTCTCAAATCTATTTCAATGACGCAGGATTTTTCCCCCATTTTCCGGACAATTGTTGCGCTGTTGATAAAATTGCAAAATTTCGCCCGGTTTAGGTGTAGGTTTTTTTCTGGTTAGTGACAATGCATTATAAACTGGTAACTCTTCAACCATTCACCGAATTATCCTTAATATTTGTCTATTCTACACTTATCATGGTCAGGCGACAGGCATTTTGCGGGTATATTGCATTTACTTTAGTATAATCTAGTCGATTGGAATGCATTTATCTAAAATCTTTTTTTTAATTATTGTTTGTCTTTTTGCTGATGCCAGCGAAAACAAACTGTTTGCACAATTATCAAAAATCGGAACTGTAAAAGGGGTTTTGACCGATTCTTTGGCCAGCGAACCCATTACAGGGGCTACCGTATCGATATTTACCCGCGGCGATACCAGCCTGGTTTCTTCCGTAATTTCTAAAGCGGATGGTTCGTTTAGTTTCGACCAGGTAAGTTTCGGCCAGTTTTTGCTGTCTTTTTCATTTACCGGTTATGAAACTACTTACATGCCTTTTGCAATATCAGCAGAAACAGCGGGTTATGATTTTAAAAAACTTCATCTTACTGCAAACCCGGCAGTACTTCAAAATGTGGTGGTAACATCTGGCCCGGTGACTGTAAAAGGCGATACTACTGAGTTTAATGCCGCCAATATTAAAACGATACCCAACGCCACTGCCGAAGACCTGCTGAAAAAAATCCCTGGCATAGAGGTGGACAAAGACGGATCTGTAAAAGCCCAGGGCGAACCTGTTACCCGCATATTTGTGGATGGAAAAAGGTTTTTTGGAAATGATCCCAAAATGGCCACCCGCAATATTCCTACCGAACTGATCGATAAAATTCAGATCATCGACGCACAAACCGACGAGAGTATCTTTAATGGCTTCGACGATGGCGAACGTATAAAGACCATCAATATCATCACCAAAAAAGATAAGAAAAAAGGGATTTTTGGTAAAGCCAGCCTAGCAGCGGGCACCAATGGAAGATATGCGGCAGGTGCAAGCGCCAACCGGTTCAACGGCGATCAACAGACATCCTTTGTAACGCAGCTCAATAATATCAACAGTCAGAATTTTTCGTCACAAGACATTACCGGTTCGCAAAATAATAATGGCGGCAATTCCGCAGGACTAAACACCACCAAGGCTGCAGGATTTAATTATAACAACACTATTGGAAAGAGCCTGGTGATAAACGGCAGTTATTTTTATAATAATGTGGATCAGTTGTCGATCAATAACAGGTTTCGCGAAACATTTGTCAATGGAGATTCATCGCTGTTCAATACCAACTCCTTAAACGGGAGGAACGACAATTCAAATCAGCGGCTGAATGCCCAGATAACCTATAACATTGATTCGTTTAATACCGTGATGATCAAACACGAGTCGAGCCTGCAGCACACAGCTATTAACAACCAGTCTGAATCTTTTACCACCAGGGGCAAAATTGTCCCGCTCAATTCAGTCAGTGCATTGTCGCTTTCGGCTACCGACGGAATGCGGATGGATAATTCTGTTTTGTTCCGCCATAAGTTTGGCCGCAGCGGACGATCTATCAATTTTAACCTGAATTACAACCTGAATAGCTATGACCGCGAAGGACAGACATTTTCGGAAATTGACCGGCCCAACCTGGCAATCGATACCATAGACCAGATGAATGCTCAGTTGCGCGGCGGTACCAGTTATGGCATGCAGGTTAGTTATGTTGAGCCGGTTTCCAGTACTGCGGTGGTGGAAGTATCGTACCGGTATAATGCCTCTGAAAATACATCGGACCAGCAAACCTATAGACGAATGGACGCAAAAGATGATTACAGCCTAACCATCATAAACCTGACCAATTATTTTGAAAACAGCAATGCCGCCCACCGTCTGTCTGCCAGTTATAAAAAACAGGTAAACAAGTATTTAAACTATTCCGCAGGAATGGGCGTGCAAGCTTCCACCGCCAGCAGCAACAATATTACCCGAAATAGTTTTATCGAAAACAACTATATTAACTTGTCGCCTACCCTGAATGTGCAGTATAAAAGAAGCCGGTATGCCAATTTTCGGTTTGTTTATCGCGGCAATACCAGGCAGCCTTCCATTACACAGTTACAGGATGTGATCAACAATAGCAATGTTACCAACATACGAACCGGTAACCCTAATCTGAAGCAGGAGTTCGATCATAGTTTTAACCTGAGGTACAATGGGTACAGGCCAAAGAGTGCCACCAACCTGACCATTACCCTTGACGGCAGTAAAATTGTGAACCGGATTGGTACAGCTTACATTATTAACAGCAGCAGCGACTCCATGCAGGTTGAAGGATACACGCTGGTGCCGGGCGCCCAGTTTACACGGCCCGAAAACTTAGGCGGCGTTTTTGATATCGGCGGCTCGATAAATTATAGTTTTCCTATTGTACGAAACGTTGCCAATCTTTCGCTGGGCAGCCGCTTACAATACAACCGCGATGTGATGGCAATGAACAAAATAAACAGCTTTATTCATAAGTACAGTATGAGTGGTACAGCCAAACTAACGTTGAGCATTGACCGCCAATTCGATCTTAATTTTAAATCAACCACCCGGTTTAATAAGGCCGTTTACGAAAACGAGCCCAACCGTAACGGCGATTTTTTTAACCAGGTAATCGGATTTGAACCTACCTATGTCAGCAAATCGGGCTGGATGTTTTCGAACGATATTGACTATGGCATAAACCGCGGACAAACAGCCGGGTTTAATCAATCGGCCATGTTGTGGAACATGAGTTTCGGCAAATTATTTTTAAAGAAACAACAGGCTGAGTTGAAATTATCGGTATTTGATCTGTTGAATCAAAACATCAATATCCGCAGAAACATAGAAGTATCTTATGTAGAAGACCTGCAGGACCAGGTGCTAAACCGTTATTTTCTGCTTAGCTTTACCTACAACCTCAAGAATTTCTCCAAAGGAGGAAATAGAAGATCGGACAGGTCGTAGGCTCAGACAAACCTGAAGCTCGAGGCCTTTTCTAACTAAAGAAGTTAGAACCACATAGTTGTTTTGCGCTTGATATGGTATCCTTATCCCGCCAGGCCGTTTCTGTCTATTTCAACATACTAGTTATTCAGAAATGTACTGAAGAAAAAGAAAAACTAAATATATCCTTCTTCCGAACAATGGCGCATAGTAGCCAAAGTACAGCTATTGCAACAGCAGCTAAGCCATGTAGAAGCGCTGGTACAGCAAAGCCGCCAAAAAACCTCCAGGAGGTAAAATGATTATAGAATAAAATAGCCGGTTAAACTACAACCCTGTAAAGATCGAATAACTTGAAAGGCACGACAGCTTTATAATTATAATCCTTTCAGGATTGAAATCAGGTGAAGCCGCCAATACAACCAGCGGTTATTGCAGAGAGTTTTAAAAGTGGCGTTTAAGGTCAAAGGGAATGTTGAGGTTGAGGAGATGGAGGAAATAAATGTAGCAGCGGCGAGATAGCAATACGGAAAGTTGATGTAATTTTAATTACATACTCACCTTACGCAAAATAAAGCTTGAACTTTGCCTTTAAAAAATATTGTTTGTGGAAAACTTTGTAGACTTATATACTGACTACCTAATATGCTCCAGTTCATACACTACAGCAACCGGTATGGCTTCCTTATTATCAAT
>JBBRCW010000262.1:0-9936 GCA_038204535.1 Chitinophagales bacterium
CATTGGCCTGCACCCCGGCTATGTGCCTGATAAAAAACCGGCCTTGCAGTTGGCTGATGAATATTTGATTAAGGCCATCTATCAGCCCAGGAAACAATTTTCGCACAAAGGCACTTTTGGCCACTCGCTTATTGTGGCCGGCAGCAAAGGCAAAATGGGCGCCTGTATTCTATCCTCCAGGGCTTGTTTGCATAGCGGTGCCGGCCTGGTGACTTCCGCAGTGCCCGAATGGGGTTTGCCGGTTATTCAAACCGCGTTTCCAGAAGCTATGGCTATTTCTTTTGGTGATATAGACGAAATAAACTGGGAAGCCTGGCAATCCGTTGGCAGTGGGCCAGGTTTAGGTACCGGCCACGATGCAGGTCAGCTGCTGAAAAAATGTATTACATCCTTTAAAAAACCAATGGTGATTGACGCGGATGGACTAAACATTTTGTCTCTGAACAAAGATTGGTTAACCTATATTCCGGCAAACAGTATAATTACCCCGCACCCAAAAGAATTTGAAAGACTTTTTGGAAAATCAAACAATGATTATGAAAGATTGGAACTGGCACAGCAAAACGCTGCCAAATTCAATCTATATATAGTCTTAAAGGGGCATAAAACCTTTATTGCCTGCCCCAAAGGCACTGGCTATTTTAATACAACCGGAAATGCCGGAATGGCTACAGCGGGAAGCGGCGATGTATTGACAGGCATTTTAACGGGTCTGTTAGCCCAGTCATATGAACCTGAAAAGGCATGCCTGTTAGGTGTTTATCTGCATGGCCTGGCTGGCGATATAGCTGTAGAAAACCTCTCCCAGGAAGCCATGGTAGCAAGTGATTTAATCCACTATCTGGGGCGGGCCTATCTTGAACTCCTGACTGTCTAATTTTAATTTATTTACGGAAGACCAACCCAACGCGGCTTTCACAACCGTATAATAATCTTTTCCTCAAATGCCATTCTGTTCATGTTTAATAGTCTGAAAAAAACTATTTATTCCACAAACGAAACATGCGATCATAATTAAAATTGGCAAGCTTTACTTCAATCCAAAAAAACCTGGCTTCCGTATGTTATTAGTGAAGTAAGCTTTCAAATTATAATCAATCCAATTTCCACATAATAGCAGGATAGGGTCATCAAATCTTTCCTGCTATTATGCGCACATTAAAATTTATTTCACCTGGTTATATCGATGAAACATGAAATTATCAGACGTACTCGAACATCTGCCCCAAAGTTATTACACTAAAGATAGCTGCCGCAATGTACCAGATTGCAAGATTGAAAACAACATACTGTCAATTAAAGGATTTATAAGCAAAGAACTTCTTTACGAATTAATTAGAGATGCCATTAAAATTTACGACTTAAATTTTGGCGTTTCTGCTGACGATGAATTGATACTCCAAAAAAACACAGCCCCTTACCAGGTAAATATTCAAGTGATCAGCACCCCGTCTCAGCTTTCACAACAAGCAGCCGCCTCATTTTTAATTAACAACGCTTCCATTCAATTTTACACGCCAGATAATAAAACCTATACCATTTATCTGTCCGCTGTTTCAGCTGAAAAATATTTGATCTATGTTCACCTTGCAAAAGACAGCGCAAGTATCAGTAAATTTATTCCAAACCGGATTTACTTCTTGGTGCAGCAATTTGCATCGTCACATTTCAACCATTTGGAGGAAATAGCGATTTTGCCTTCAGCCGAAAAAAGCCTGATAAATAGTTGGAGCAGCAGCAGAGTCATTTATCCCGAACAAAAAACGATCATAGCTCTTTTTGAAAATATTGTAAGGGGAAATCCGTCTGGCCCTGCGCTGGTTTTTGAAAATTCGACCTTTTCATTCAGCCAGTTAAATAAACAGGCTAATCAACTAGCCCATTACCTTATTAGTAAAGGAGTAAAAACCGAAAGTTATGTACCTATATGTCTTCCGCGCTCAGCCGAAATGATTATTGCGCTACTAGCCATTCTCAAAGCAGGTGGCGCTTATGTTCCTATAGATCCAGACTATCGTGCAGACCGTATTGATTATATTATTGATGACACCGCTGCACAATGGATTTTATCTACAGAAGGCAGTCTCGTAAACATTCCGCAAAAAAAAGGCCTTTCAATAATTGATCTCAAAAAGGACGCGGAAAGTATAAAAAGCTGCTCTGTTAAAAATATCGAAAAGACATATTTACCTGGCGATATTGCTTATGTAATTTATACTTCAGGTTCAACCGGACGGCCAAAAGGTGTGATGATCGAACACAAGGCGCTTCTGGATCATTGTTTCGGATTAAAAGAACAGCCTGGCATATCAGCCTGTCAATCTTTTGCACTTTTCGCTCCACTTATATTTGATGCGGGCCACTCCATAATACATACCAGTTTCATATTGGGGGCAACGCTTCATGTACTGTCGGCCGAATCTTTGTCAGCGGGTAATTTGTTGCAGGAATATGTCGGTCGGCACAGTATTGATTGTATAAAAATAGTCCCTTCGCTTTGGTTGTCCTATTCAGACGAAGGCAGTACAATCCTGGCCAACAAAGTAATGATTTTTGGGGGCGACATCTTCAGTAAAACTCTTCTGACTTGTTTACGAAATGCGGCATATGCTGGTATTATATACAACCATTACGGCCCAACAGAAGCTACCATTGGAAAATGTATTTTTAAGGTAGACAACAGGCAGATGAGCAATATTCCGATTGGAAAACCATTCGGAAACACCCGACTGTATATATTAAACGCAATGGGCAAACAAACTGGCATTGGCATGCCGGGCGAATTATTTATAGCGGGCGATGGCCTGGCAAGAGGATACTTGAATCAGCCCTCCCTAACAGCAAAAAATTTTATCAACAATCATTTTAACAAGCTGGCCGAAAGCAGGTTATATAAAACAGGCGACGTGGTAAAGTGGTTGCCAGATGGAAATATAGAATATTTAGGCAGAAAAGATGAGCAGGTTAAAATTAGAGGTCACAGAATAGAATTAGGGGAAATAGAAAGTGTGATTCAGCAAAGCCGGTTTGTAACACAAGCTATAGTTCTTGCAAAATCGCAGACCGATGGTACAAAATATTTGGTGGCTTATGTGGTTAAAGCTGTAACATTTAATCTGGATATCTTAAAAGATCATTTACGCAGGCATTTGCCGGATTATATGCTGCCAATACAATGGATAGAGGTAAATCAAATTCCACTAACTATTAACGGAAAAACTGATAAAAAAGCCCTAAGTAAAATTGGTTTGCCAATATCAGGCCACACCACATTTAAAGCTCCCGACACCCCGTTGGAACTTGCATTATCAGCCATTTGGAAACGTTTATTAAAGTTAGAAGAAGTGGGTGTTGATGATCACTTTTTGGAATTAGGTGGTCATTCGTTGCTTGCAATGCGCCTATGCTCTGCTATCAGAAACGATCTTCAATTAAACGTTTCTGTACCCACAATATTAAGACATCCAACAATTGCCTTACTGGCAGACCACCTGCTAACCAGCGCTCAAAACGAAACTCCTTCCTTATTAGGCAGGCTTGAACGGCCCCGTCAGTTACCTTTATCTTTCAGCCAGGAGCGGTTATGGTTTATTCACCAGGCCTCCGGAAGCCTTTCTTATTGTTTGCCTTCTGTTCTTTCGGTAAAAGGCGATCTAAAAATCAATGTGCTGTCCGGGGCATGTCGGCATTTATTAAAAAGGCACGATACCTTGCGAACAATAATCCGCGACGAAGAGGGACAGATATTCCAGGTTGTACAGGATGAAAAGAATTGGAACCTGAACGTGGTAGATATTTCAAATGACAGCTATTCGCCAGACGAACTGATACAACAGGAAATCGAAACTCCTTTCGACCTTGCCAATGATTACATGTTCAGGACAACAGTAATAAAGCTGGGATACCATAATTATTTATTGGTTTTTGTTTTACACCATATTGCAACAGATGGATGGTCTGCAGACATATTGAATAATGAACTGTCAGAAATATATAATGCAGCTTGCCAAAACAAACAGGCTCAACTAAAAGCGCTTGCCATAAAATATTCAGACTATGCTTTATGGCAAAAAGCACAGATGGCAAAACATGGATTTTTGGAAAGTCTCGACTATTGGAAGCAGAATTTGAAAAATGTTCCAAACCTCCAATTACCTTTAGATTATCAGCGGCCTTCTATAAAATGCAACAAAGGCGGTGTTGTACAATGCCTGGTAGAAAGTGATCTGACCTACCGGCTCCAGCTGCTAAGCGGCCATAACGATACTACACTCTTTACAACTCTTTTAAGCACACTTAATATCTTGTTGTGCCGATACAGCGGACAAAATGATATTTGCATAGGCACCCCCGTAGCAGGCCGTTCAGAACCAGGATTGGAAGATCTTGCTGGCTTTTTTGTGAATACGCTTGCCATCAGAACTCACCTATCGCCTGAAACAACATTTATAACTTTTTTACAGCAGGTAAAAGAATCTGTATTAAATGCTTTTGCACATCAGGATGCACCTTTTGAGAAAGTGGTAGAAATTGTAGCGGAAGAGAGAGACCTTTCACGAAGCACATTGTTCCAGGTAATGCTGGTACTGGAAAATATGGATGAGAAAAAGGCCCTATCCTTTAACAATCTGCAGATTACCCCAATGGCTGCATCCGAAGCAATAAACCATTCAGCCAAATTTGATATAACTTTTGTAATAGCTCAGTCTGTTAATGGGCTAACAATTCGGGCAGAATACGCGTCATCTTTGTTTAGCAAAACAACAGTTGAAAACCTGGTTAATCACTTTAAAAACCTGCTGCTTTCGATTGCTGATAATCCTTTTTGCCCAATTGACACTTTGCCTATACTATCCAAAAACGAACAGAAGCAGTTGCTTCACACTTTTAATAATAACGGCTACAAATTCGATGACTCATTAAATATCATAAAGCTTTTTACACAACAGGCAGCACTTAATCCCAATGCCCTGGCGGCCCGGTTCAATCTGCAAACCATCACGTACAAGCAGCTCGACGAACGTTCGAACCAACTGGCAAATTATTTGGGTACAAAAAATATCCCGGGTCAATATATACCCTTATGTACCAACAGAAATATTGATATGCTGGTGGGCATTTTTGGGATAATAAAGGCTGGCTATGCTTATGTACCCATAGATATGAGTCATCCTGCAAACAGAATTGAATACATTTTACAGGACGTGCAGGCTGAATACATTGTTTGCACCAACAGCACCTGCCATTTGTTCTCCTGCTTACCCTCAGAAAACAAAATTATTATTGATTGCGACAATCTTGTTATTGAAAGGCAGGCTAAAACAATAAAAAACTGCGAAGTTGATTTAGCCAGTATTGCCTATGTGATATATACCTCGGGCAGTACCGGCAAGCCAAAAGGAACCTTAATTACACATAAAGGATTGATGGCCTCCACAACATCCCGTCGCAATTATTACGGCAATCCCGAAACAGTATTATTAATTCCCTCAATAGCTTTCGACTCCTCTGTAGCCGTCATCTTTGGCACGTTAATAAGCGGGGGTACTCTATTATTGTGCAGCCACGATAAATTGAAAGAACCGGCTGCAATTCAATCACTGCTTCAGCACACACAAACACTTTTATGCGTGCCCTCTTATTATAGAATGTTATTGCAGGAAGATTTGGTTGGGAGCAGTAAACTTTCGACCGTTATTGTAGCAGGAGAAACCCTGGATGAGCCATTAGTAAATCTCCATTTCGATATAAATAAAAATTGCCGGCTGTACAATGAGTATGGCCCCACCGAGGCAACTGTATGGTCGACCGTGGCCGAAATTGAAAAAGGAAATAAGGTCACCATTGGAAAGCCTGTTGAAAGTGTTTTTGTATACATTTTAGATGAAAAACAGCAACTGGTGCCGGTTGGAGTTAAAGGCGAATTGTGTTTAGGTGGGCCGCAGGTGGCAGCAGGCTATTTAAACCTGCCTGACCTCACCTCATCAAAATTTATTGAAGATCCATTTTCTACCGGCAATCTTATGTACCGCTCGGGCGATCTGGCCCGCTGGCTGCCCAATGGCACAATAGAATGCATAGGCAGAAAAGATGACCAGGTAAAAATAAGGGGTAATAGGGTTGAGCCTGGCGAAATTGAAAATATTTTACAACAATGCCCTGCAGTTAAAATGGCGGCAGTATTACCAATCAAAGACAAAGATGGAAATAGTTTACTTGTTGCTTACATCGTGGCAAAAGGCCTATTCGACAAATCGGATCTGGTCGGGTACCTGTCGGCAAGGCTTCCTGTTTTTATGATGCCAGCTGCCTGGATAGCCGTTAAGCAATTTCCTTTAACTGCTAACGGAAAGATCAATAAAACAGCTTTGTCCGAAGCAGGCATTCAAAATGTAATAGTCAAAAATTTTATTGCGCCGTCTTCGGCCATGGAGCAGCAAATTGCAGAAATTTGGAAGCAATTGCTGAATGTAACTGATATTGATGTACATGATAACTTTTTTTCTTCCGGAGGCCATTCACTATTGGTTATAAAACTTGCCAAAGCAATCAATGATCAATTTAGAAGCAGCATTGCGATTAACGATCTTTTTCTTCATGCTACCATATTTGACCAGGCGGTGTTTTTGAAAAATAAAAGCGCAAACTTAAACACGTCATTCAATCAATTTAAATATCTGGCACCGGTAAAAAGTACGGGCGACCTTGCACCGCTGTATATAGTTGCGGGGGGAGGAAGTACCGCGCTCAAATTTAAACAGTTCAGCGCCATGCTTCATCCGCAGCAGCCTGTTTTTGCGCTACAGGCTCCTTTTGATTCGCAAGCGATGGATGAGTTTCCTTCCACCATACAAAATATTGCCCAGGTATTTGTAGCCGAAATATTGAAGCATAATCCCGAAGGACCTTATCTGTTATCGGGGCACTGCCTCGGCGGTTTTATTGCTTTTGAAATGGCAAAACAATTGCAACAATTAAATAAAAAAATTCATTCGCTTATTTTATTTGATACCGTTTTAAACCTGCAGGCAACAGAAAGCCAGCCCGTCTTCGTTTTAAGCCAAAGCAAAAAAAAACTTACCACTTTTGTTAATAAAACCCTGCTTAAAATTCAGTTTGAAGGGTTTTTGATGACCAAACATCCGCGCCAATTTTTCAGCTACAAATTGAAAAGTTTAATGAAGCTTTTTCCTTTCTTTACTAATAAATCGCCCATAGAGTCACAGTTCGATGAAACGGAATTACAGTCTCTTCGTTTATGGGGCCAGCAATACTATGAGGCAAGAAAAAAATATCAAATGACTGCATTCGATGGAGACATTATACTTTTTTATGCGACGGAGCGATATTATTTTAATGACATTGAAAATAATGTCCGGTTTAAAAAAATTAGCCTGGCACACGATATAAAAAATGCATGGGCAAACTATGCAAAGTCTGTTATCAAACACGAAGTCAAAGGAGATCACACCAACATGTTCGACAATATAAATGGACAGAAATTTGCCGCCCTAACTCAGCAATACCTTGTTAAAAAGCATGCTGATAAAACTTAATAATTTTTGTTGGCGGATAAGCAGCTATCCTGTTATATTAAAAAGACCCCTGGAAAGGGGTCTGATTTTTTCACCAACAAAACGTCTATAGATAAAAACTGTTATTATTTGATTATGCTTACAAACGATTGTAAAATTAAAAAAAAATTAAAAAATGCCAAACATTTATTCATCAATGTTTAAGAAAATCTTTCTAGTCACTGATAACTTATGACTTATATCGACTTACGGATAAATCTATAACGTAATACAAAATAATTATACTGCGCATCTACCATAATCTTTCAATGCCTTCAAAATTTGCATGTCTAAATTAATTCGGTTCGGTCATATTGTGAATGTTTTACTGCTGAGAACCTAATACTTTGAAAACTGTTATAAGGTTACTAAATAGCTTTTTGCACAAATCAGCTATTGTAATTTTAGATGGATCTATATGAGAAAATGTATAACAGTAATTTTATTATTAACCACCTCCATAATTTATTGGAGTTTTACCGGCGATGAAAACAAACCGGTTCCAATTCCCTTTTATGCGCAACAAACGGGCAATGCTGCAACAGGGTATCAATATTTGGTTACCGGCGACTATCTTAAAAGTGGCATTCCTTATGGCCTGTTTAAAATTACGGTCAAAAAAGAAAAGGAAAATTACCTCGGCCGCAACGGAAAAAATGATGGCATCCCTTACAACTTTACCGCTATAAATGCCCCCAACGGCGAGCAATTGGTGGCACCCAATTGCCTGCAATGCCATGCACAGTTATTCGAAGGCAAATTAATTGTGGGGCTGGGCAATACATTCATTGATTTTTCAGTGGGAAAAACCGCCCCTAAAGTCGCTGGATTTTTATTAGACAGGTTGATATCGGTGGATCGCAAAAAGTATGAAGCGTCAAGGAATTTTTTGCTTTCCACCAGTGCACTGGCCGGCAAACTAACTACTGAAGTGCGGGGTGTAAATGCAGCTGACCACCTGGCTGGTGTACTGGTATCGCACCGCGACCCGCAAACACTGCGATGGAGCAACGAACCCTTATTTGAGTTAAACAGCGAAGTGATACCGACCGATGTGCCGGCCTGGTGGATGCTGAAGAAAAAGAATGCGATGTTTTACAACGGATTTGGCAGGGGCGATTTTGGAAGGTTTCTCATGGCCTCAAATCTGTTAACCGTAACCGACAGCTCAGAAGCCCGGGAAGTTTATAGTCATTTCAATGATGTGCTCTCCTATCTGTATTCAATTGAACCACCAAAATATCCTAAGGAAATTAATGAAACGCTGGCAGCTTCAGGCAAAGCGCTTTTTGATAAAAATTGCTCCAAATGTCATGGAAAATATGGCGAAGAGGAAAGCTATCCCAATTTGCTGATACCGGCTTCCATCATTAAAACAGACTCGGCCTTATATGTCGCCAATTATAGCCAGCCAGAGGTGATCAATTGGTTTAATAACAGTTGGTTTACCACTGGCGACCATCCGGCCCAACTGGTTCCGTATAAGGGATATATAGCTCCGCCCCTCGATGGCGTCTGGATCACCGCGCCCTATTTTCACAACGGTTCTGTGCCAACGCTCGAAGGCGTTTTAAACAGCAAGGCAAGGCCAAAATACTGGTCAAGAGATTTTAATAATCCCGCATACAATTACGAAACGCCGGGATGGAAATATGCCCAATACGATTCGCCAACGAAAAAAGCCTATAACACCACATTAAACGGCTATGGCAATTATGGCCATTACTTTGGCGACAAACTGAACGAAGAGGAACGAAAGGCGGTGATTGAATATTTGAAGACGTTGTAAAAAACTACCGTTTTCATCAAAATGAAAATATTTCGTATGTTTATTACGAATAATTTTTAAAAAAAATAGTCTGCGTACATTTGAGATATGACCAAAGATGAAATATTAAAACAGGTTAGACTTGACCTTCCCATTCTTAAAAATGATTTTGGCGTTAAACGAATTGGGTTATTTGGATCATATGCGACCTCTTCAAATAAACCAGAAAGCGATATCGATATTTTTGTTGAACTCAATCCGCCTTATGCAGACCATTATTTCCATCTCCTTTTCTTTCTTGAAAAAAAATTCAATAAGACGGTAGATCTTGTCAGGCAAGGAAATCATTTACGCGTACAATTTTTGAGGCAAATTGAAAAAGACATTATTTATGCCTAACCAATTTTTGAATGATAGGTTAGAATGGATAAACGAATCTGTGCATTTGATTGAACATTACTTTAAGAATGTGCAAGTCCCAAAAGATTTTGAAACATCCATGGGTATCATGGTTTATGATGCCATTTTAATGAGATTACAAGTTATAGGTGGGACATATTATCACAATATGATAATGACCGTTCGTAGATGGGC
>JBBRCW010000263.1:0-9930 GCA_038204535.1 Chitinophagales bacterium
CAACCAATCGTACGAAATGCTGGGCTGATCAATTACTTTATTAGCGGGCACTTTGCCTGTCCACTGCACAATCGTTGGCATACGCACACCACCTTCCCATACATCGCGTTTAATACCATCAAAGGGGCCGAAGCTGTTAAAGAACGTTGGCTCGTAGGGCACATAAGTATTGGGAAGATAGCTTTCGATAGAGGGGCCATTATCGGAGGTAAATACCACCATGGTATTGTCGTCTATCTTAAGGTCTTTTAGCGTTTGCATGATATCGCCGATACCATCATCTATGCGGCGGCAAAGGGTTGAATAGCGCTTATAGGTATCGGGCCATGGCAGTTCGGGTGTTGTTTTATTGTTGTCGTGATCGTAAGTAGCATTGGCATAGTCGGGATGTACATAACTATCGGGGGTACCCGACGCAGTATTGATCATGTGGTGCGATTGGTTTAACCATTGCAACCCACCGGTAAGTCCGCCGCCCTTTGGATACGCCTGCGTAGGCAACTCCAATACGGCATGAGGCACATCGTAGGCCAGGTACATGAAGAAAGGCTTATCTTTTTGTTTGGCATGTTCAATGATCTGCTGTTTGGCTTTGGCGGTCCAAAGGTCGGTGGTAAAGCATTTGTCGAGGCCATCTATTACGTTGGTTCGGTTTTCCCACACTTCTTTTTTAGCCCGGTCAATGTACACCTGGTCTTTAGGGTAATGCTCGTGCCCATCTACGTGGCGCATGTAGGCATAACAATAGTCAAAACCCCTGTTGAGGGGGTGAGCCGGCCAATCGGGTGTAAGCCCCTGCAATCCCCATTTGCCTATCAACGAGGTGGTGTAGCCCGCCTGTTGCAACACCGAACCAATGGTGTAGGTATCCTGCAATTCTTTATCGAACTGGTTGTTGCGCACATTGGCATGGCCCTGACTTACGCCCAGCAATATGGAAGCGCGGGACGGCGCACAGACGGGCGCTGCGCAATAATGATTGGTGAGCATGGCTCCATTGGCGGCCATCTTATCGAGCGAAGGGGTAAACTGCCAGGGTTCGCTTCGGTTGTTTTGTTTCATCCGTTGCTTTTGCCAAAACACACCGAGATCGCCCCAGCCCATGTCGTCTACTAAAATGAATATGATGTTGGGTTTGGTTGGCCGATTTACAACTTGGGCAAATGCCACTTCGCATAAATTTCCCATTGTAATTACGCTAATGAGCAAGCAGGTTAATGACTGATTCATATTGAAGTTTTTGAAATAAATCCAGTTAGCGAAACTAACCTTATTACAAAGGAAAGGCTGCTAAATATAAAGGGTAAAAAATTGGGGTGCACCCAAAAATTGATGTTTTTACAGGAAAGAACTACGTAATGTACAATGTGTGATAAACGGGGAACTAAATAATCGCTTGCGCTGTTTTAAACCATGCTCATGACCAGGCGATTGAAACAATTTTAAACCACTGAATTTATTGCTTGTACTACGCTCCAATAGCTGCCAATATTACCTTACTGACTACATCCATTGAATAACACTTACCCACCAGATATCGGAAACAAAGAAACCGGCTATTACAAAATTAGTTTCCCCTTTTTAGGCAAAAAGCAACCCGTCACTCTGCCAAATTAATCGGTGTCGGGATCGGTGTAGCCGTTGGCAGTCATCCACTCTTTGTATAGTCTGGAAAACTTTTGGAAACCAATCTCTTTACCTGCCAGCATTTGTGCATACTGTGCCGGGTATCTGTACTTTACAAAATCATATATATCTACCGACTGCGCATAGGTAGGATGATATATATCTATTGGTGCCTGCAGTCGTTTGCTTTAGACCAGTTGAGTGCCACGCATTTCCTTTAGTATGGATGCATACGCCGGGTTGCTGGCCAGGTTGTGCAATTGGTCAGGGTCTTTTTTACGGTCATATAATTCTTCGGCGGGTTTTACGGGTTGTAAAAATGAAGCAGTTACACTATCCAGCTTACCCCCATACTTTAATGCCCTTAACCTATGTACTGCGGGGCGATAAAACTCTAAATAGGTTTGATGCGCATCCCAGGGCACCCACGGCATTTGGTTGTTGATGTAGGCATACTGACTGGTATACACCGAGCGGCTCTTATCCAATATCTCGTCCCATGTATCTCTTGCACCAAAGGCAAAAATTCGATTAAAGTCATTTTTTATTACTGATCGGCCGTCCATATTAGCAGGCGCCTTTATGCCGGCCAATGTAAGAATGGTAGCAGTAATATCGGTAGCCATTACCACGTTGTTATTTACTGAAGGCGTGGGTATGCCTTTAGGCCAGTTCATAATGAAGGGAACCAGCAAGCCGGGCTCGTGCAGGTAGCCTTTGCCAAACACATTGCAACGGCCATTGTCGCCTATAAAAATGATGACCGTATTTTCGTAGAGGTTTTTCTTTTTCAGGTCGGCGATGATGAGTCCCACCTCGTTGTCGATGTACTCCATCTGGTCGAGGTATTTGGCCCAGTCGAGGCGCACGATACTGTCGTTTGGTAAATAGGGCGGCAACTCCACATCGTTTGGATCAACAGGGTGTTTGGATTGTTGCCGCACCTCATCCCACCAATCGCCGCGGTGAGTGGCAACCAATTGTATTTGGGCGAAAAACGGTTTGCCATCGGTGGGTATTACATCCAGTTGATCGAAGAGGCCAAAGTTTTTAACGCCGTCGTATGCGCCAAGTGGCTGGTGTTTGAAGTTGCAATCTGTCTTCCGGCCTTTACCTTTTACCAGTTCGTTTCCTAAAACACAGGTATAGCCTGCCTGGCGCAGGTAGTAAGTAAATGGTTTTATGTTGATGGGTAGCGGCACATCGCGGTTGCTGCGGTGGTGCTGGGCGTTGATCTGTAGCTGGTGCATACCCGTCATCATAGCCGAACGGCTTGGCGAGCAGATAGGGTTGGTAACAAAGCAGTTGTTGAATTTAATACCGGTAGCCGCCAATGCATCCAGGTTGGGTGTTTTAACGGCCTTCATACCATAGCAGGCAAGATCGTTGCTAATGTCTTCGGCCATTAGCCAAATGATGTTGGGTTTTGTTTGGGCGAACAGCCCGGTAGAACACACAAGAGCTATAAATAGCTGCCATATCGTTGCCCGCTTCATTTTCATCGCGATGTCATTTTAATTAAAAGAACCTGTGATCTATAAAGTAGCACTGCCTGTTTGCGCCGCATAAAGTACCAAATGTTCAAGAGTGCGATTGCAACGACTATTTCATTTATAGGATATGCCGGGCCCATAATCATTACAGTTTCGCAAACCAGGGCAACCGTTCCAGCGGTTCAACAATGTTTCCAGCTAACGTCATCTTTTAAAATTTATATTTTATGCTTCCCAACCCGAAAAGAATGTCTCATGGCTCTGCACATTCCCTTTTCAACTTTATTTTTTGCCAAATATTTTTCGCAGCCTGCGACATTATTCCATCTTTTCAAACACCAATATATCATCAAGCTCAACAGCAAAGGTTTTTGATACCGGCCCTTTAATCGTTTGATTATTATATCGCCAATTGCCTTATGGAAAAACTACAAGTCGGCTATCTTCTTTGGAAGTGATAGGTGCTACCATCAATTCATCACCCAGCATAAACTGGTCTTTAATTTCAATATAACCCTGGTGTGGAAAATTGTATTCCAAAGGGCGCAGCGCAGGCTCACCTGTTTGTGCAGCCACCTGTATCACCTTCATGAGGCGGGGAAGATAGTGCTGTCTTATTTCAACCGATTTTTTAACGGCTGCAAAATGCACCGGGTCTAATATGCGCCACGGGGCGACCGAAAATTGCATCATGGGCATTAAGGCGTGCATCTGTGCCGACCTGACTATTAATTTTTGATCGATGGTTTTTCCTGTTAAGAATGAAGTGAACTGGCCGCCGCCAATCATATCGGGACAGGTAAAAGTATAGCCTGCCAGTTGCTGTGCAATGGTGTTGGGAATCAGCAACCGTAAAGCAGCCCAGCTATGATCTTTATCGGCCAAACGTTGCACCAACGGCTGACCGCCCATTTTCCACATAGCCCGGTATTCGTTCAATGGAAAAGCAAGACCAATTTTTGCCCACTCTTCGCTGTGTTGGTTTGGCGAGGCTTTTTTGTAGGAGAGCAAATTTGGGTTATCATAGAAATACGCATCCCCTGCATCAAGCTTAAAACCATCCACGCCATATTTGTTCTGCAACATTTTTAGCTTGTCTTTCAACCATTGCTGTGCTGCAGAATTGGTAAGGTCTAAGCAGGCGCTATATCCATTCCACCAATGTATCAACAATGGCTTTTTTGCCTTGTTCCAGCTAAGGGATTGATTGCCTTCATTGTCGAGCAATAATAGCTTTTTAGCCGACAGTTCCCTGAACACTTCACTATCGGGACTAATGAAAGGACAAATCCATACCATGGTTTTAAACCCCTTTGCATGCAATTCATGCATGAGCTTTTTTGCGTCGGGGAATTTTTCTTTGTTGAAATCGAACTCGCCATAATAGTTGCTCCAGTTGTCATCAATCATCAACACCCCGGCAGGAAAACCATTGGACAACACTTTGTCTGCATAGCCCAGCACATCGTGTTGGTTTGGGTTATACATCAGTTCGATCCACAAATTATATTGTGGCGCCGTTACCAATAAGCTATCGGGCCATTTGCAGGAAGATGGAAAGAAACGCTTAGATGTATATTGGTACGCCTCCCGCAAGGAGGAACCGTTTTTACCCGTAAGTATTTTACTGTGCGTTTGGTCAACCACCAGGCTATCGTTGCGAAAGTTATAGCGGAATGGTTCTTCGCTCCACAACCACCTGCCTTTGCTGGAAATCAGTAAGGGAACCGCCTGGTTTTGCGAGCCATCACCATAAAGGTTAAAGGAAAATTTTTCGTCGCCCATTGGCATTTTGTTGCCGAAGGTTGATGCGCCACCCCACCACTGCTCATTGGCAAGCAATGAAAGCCGTACAGATGAATCACTTTTTTGCGCAAAGCCAGTTTTCGCAACATTTAAAATAAACAGGTTAAGAAGAAAGAAATATTTAATCATTTTTTTAAAGTATTTAATGAACAACCATTTTACTAACGCCATTGCTTTTATAATTGCCGTTACATTATTTTTTTACTTCAACTACCAAATTCATTGGTTTTTGATTTCTATATATTTTGAAATTGATCTTTCCTTTCCAATTATGCCCTTGAAATACTTTCATTAAATCCTGAATTTGATTGATTTCTTCTCCCTCGCCTTCTATAATTACATCGTCGACTTTTAAAGATGACGATGCTAAAACAGTTTCCTTTGCTATTTTTAAGATGATGACACCGGCTGTTTTATTTAATCCTGATGCCGATCGTTCCTCAAGCGTTTCGATATTTTTGATTGTAGCTCCTAACCAATTCATAGTAATTGTTTCTTTTTCATTTTTGTCATCTACAGACCAAATCACTGGAAATTCCGGCGTTTTTGCAATTGCTTTTAAACCTGGCTTTTGCACACCAAACTTATCCATAGGTATATTTTTAAAACCTATTTTAAATGCCGGCGAATTTTCTTCAAGTGTATAATTTCCATTCTTTGGATCTTTAAACATTGGGTTTCCAAAAATACTTTTAGAATCCGTCCCATTTTTCCGGGCTTTCTTTAATGCCTTTTCATTCGGAAACAAATTTGAATCTACTTCCTTTCCCCAGCCATTTAATCGAATGTTCTTATAATCAGTCATCACAATATTCTTTCTAAATATGTCGTCACTATTATGAAGCCAAACATGCGGATGAAAACTATTATTAACCATAATATTATTTTCAACAGTTCTGTAAAAGCCTTCACGCAACTTAATTCCGCCATTTAAACAAACGTTATCTGATATAATATAATTGGAAGAGCCATCATCCAAATCAATATCCCAACCATGATCGCAGCGAAATCTGTTATACCTTATTTCTGTTGTATGAATAGCATCCCATTTTGGCATTTCTGGATTAACGGTCGTTAATTTATCCATAACCGTTCTATTAGGGTGCCAAAAACGATCTCTTCCCCAAGAGTTAAAAGCGCCGTGATCAGAGGTTTCTAATACCGTATTAAACACATCATTGTACTCAATAATATGGCCGCCCCAGGTTCCTTCGCTTACGTTTATTCCTGCACGTGGTACATCATAAATACTATTTGAACGTACAGTGATATCCATAGCCATAGAAATTTGAACACCGGCAACTTGTTTTTCTACACGTCCAATTCTATAAATTAAATTATTATCTACAATACATTGACTGGGGTATCTATTATTTTTAGGCCCTTTTATGGTATCCATTTCTTCTATTGGCACATACTTGTCATATTGGAATGAAGGTGAACGTACTGCGCTGGCATCCCCAACAAAACTAACAGCTGATGCCCCACAATTATAAATATGATTACCAGTAATTTTTACTCCTCTGTTGTATTTACTAACAAAAATTACGTTGCCTCCAAGATTGGTAAACTCACAATCCGAAATGGATACATTTTCAGCATTTTCTATAAAAACCGCTCCGCCTCTATAAATTGTCCAATCACTTCGCAATAATGGTTCATACGCTTCCATTATGGTGCGCTGAGCGTGTTCAAACTTAATTCCTGATATTGAAATATTTTTTACCGGATTGTCCTCTTCTCCCTTAATTTCTATTAAATGTTTTAAAACAACCCCTTCTATTTTGGCGCTTTTTAAAGAAACATTTTTAGATGGCCAATAATACAATAATTGATTCTGCTTATCTAAATACCATTCTCCGGGACTGTCTAATACTTCAAAAACGTTTTCTACCATGCGGTATTTTTGATGCATTTCTGAAGGCCTGTTATTTTGATGTCCGGCAGTCAACTCCAATGTTCCATCTTCATTTGCCTTTATCACTTCATAGTGAAATCCGCCCCATTCACCGCTGTGCATCGCATGAATAACAGCTCCTTTTGGATGTTTCCAGGTCTTTACTCTTTCCGGAGCAATGGCATCGGCTGCATGACCTTGCCAATGTCCTCCGTTTTCATCATAATTTGGATAACGTGCCAAAACTTGTTGTTTTCCATCAACAAAAAATTGATCAAAATGAATCTGACTATTCACTTTAGCGACCATTATTTTATCTTTATAGGTCTTCCAATCTAAGTTCAATTGCTTAGATCCTTTTACTACTACTTCATCCACTCCGGATCCTGTAATTTTCACACCATTTAAAGTCGGGGATAGTTTAATCGGCTTGTCTATACGATACACTCCTTTTAAAACATGAATGTTAATCTGAGTTTGGGCATTCTTCGTTTTATAAACCAATGCTTTGTCCAAAGCCTCTTGAATTGTGCGGACGGGTGAATGCTGCAATCCTGTATTTTTAGAACTACCCCTTGAACTCACATATATTTCCTGGGCCGTAGCACTACATCCAACAAAAACATAAAAGCCGACTATTGCTAAAACTTTCCTTATTGGATTCATGCTCTACTTTTAATATATTATTTTCTTTTGATTTATTTCAACGCTAAGAAAATCTGATATTTCCTTGCCTAGTTTTTTATAACCTTGTTCGGTATAATGAACATCGTCGGTTCCTTTTCCATAGCCTTTATGAATGGCTTTCGATTTTTTATAAATATCATTCACAATAATATTATACTTGCTCATAACTCTTTTGGATACCTTATTATACTTTTGAGCATCGTTTTGAAATCGACCCGCTTCATGCTCCGGAATATAACTAGTGGTCACAAAAATTAATTTAGCATTTGAAACCTGCCTGATCGACTGAATAATTCTTTCAAGATTATTCTCGTATTCTTCCAATGTAAAAGTGATTTTCCCATTTACTTTATCCCTGCTACCTTGAACTTTAGAATTGGGATCACGATAACACAAATCCCATAAACCCCAATTAAATTGAATAATATCCCAGTCTTCCTCTCCTATCCATTCCTTCACTTTTTCAAGTCCCGTACCCGTGTGTTGGGCATTCCCCGGGTTGTGCCCGACAATTGCATTTTCAGAAAAATGTTTTTTTACAAAAGGCGTATATCCAATAGAAATGGAATCACCTATAATTAAAATTTTAGGCTTCTTTGCTGAAAAAGAAGTCAGAATAAAAACGAAAATAACCCAAACTAGTATGTTGTTCTTATGCATAATCAATTTATATCAGATACAAAATAAACTTCTAAATTTTTAATTAAGGGTTCTCTATCGGCGCTTAGTATATTCATGCGAACACCACTTACCTCAACGTTTTCAATTTGTATTATCCTTTTATGACCAATGCTTTCTCCTTTTGTCAACATTTTCCATTTGCCTTTTACTAATCCTTCAATTTCATATTTTCTGACACGCTCTCCTTTTTGTATGTCTTCCTAAAAAATATTATGATTTATTAAACTAGGATTATTAAGTTTCAGGGTTATACTTTTTCCATTTCCCGATGTAGAAGCTATTGGTGTTTGAAATCTTCTTTTAATTTCATCTCCCCATTCTTTTGAGCAATCCTTAGTAATTGTTTGAAAATAACTTCCGCAACTTTATTGTACCACTTCTTTTGCTTTTTCGGGAACCAGCGAAAGAATAGGCATTAGACATCGTCCCCGCCGCGGCGCATACGCGTCAACTTAAGGCTTTTTTTGGGGTACAATCATTGGAGCCTTATTGAACTCCGGTTATAGCCTGACCGACTACTGGCGGTTCACTCACTTGTACCGCATCTTTTTATAGCAACTTTTTTCACACTATTTTTTAAACATTTTTCTCATGCATTTTTTGGCTTCAAATTCTTACCGGGTCAGGCTTCTAAAGCATTTTATTTTTACTTAGGTTGACGCCAATGCGCCGCAGCGGGGACGATGTTTAATACTTATTCCGCTGCCTTTTCCAAAAAAAAAGCAACAAAAAAAAATGTGAAAGTAATTATTAAACGGCAACCCCTTCATTAAAAATGGGGTGAAAACTTCACCCCCATTTTTTTATAATTCCTTAACTCTTATATTTCTAAAATAAACGACGGAGCCATGGCCTAAAAAGCCGAAATGTCCTTTGTCGCTCAATATGCCGGGATGGGATTTTTTATCTAAAGTTCCTTTTTGGCGTGCCTCTGTAAGATCACCATCTAAGATAACAGTGCCGTTTAAAATTACTTTTACTTTTGGTCCTTTTACAATCACTTCCTCGGTGTTCCATTCTCCTACGGGTTTCAAAAAGCCCCTTTTTGCAGGTATAACACCATAAACCGAACCATGATACTGGTATTTTTCCAGGTTCTTATAAACGTCGGCTTCATTGTCCAAAATCTGAAGCTCCATACCGGTGTAGGCTGCATCTCCGTCAAGCGGTGCACGAATGCCCAGGCCATTATTTGCCCCATTGGTTAGCTTAAATTCAAACCGGAAATTAAAATCACTGTATTCATCCTTTGAATATAAATTTCCACGTGAACCAGGCTTGGGACGAATGACCATTTCCCCATCTTCAATTACGTAATCTGTAACATTTCCTATCCATTCGTCCATGTTTGTACCATCGAACAATACCTTATATCCTGCGTTCTTTTCTTCCTCAGATAATTTAAAAATCTCTGTGCGGGGAAGTTCTTTTATATAAATATCACGATACGCTACACGAGAGCCATGCGCCTGTAATTCAATCTGCTCTTCGGGAAAGATGGGTATATTTTTATTCCAATAATTTTCAAGCGGCACGTTATCTGTTACCAGTTCACCATTTAAATAAACGGTTACTTTTTCGCTCATCATTTTAATGTAGAAATGATTCCACTCTCCCAATTTATTGTCCGCTACTTTTAAGGGCTTGCTTTCATTTTTCTGGTTATTGTACAATCCACCTGAGCCTACCTGTGCCCCTACTTTCACCCTGGAAGTATCCCACATTTGAACCTGTGGCGTG
>JBBRCW010000264.1:0-9918 GCA_038204535.1 Chitinophagales bacterium
CAAAAACTATTTCTGTCTGGCTGCCCACTGCATTGCAATAAAACATTGGGATATTATATTTCAAAACATTTTGTCTTATCACCCATTTTCTTTCTTCCTCATGAATATAATCGAAAGGTGAAGCACTGAGGTTAATCATGACATCAGGATTCTGCTCTTTCAGGGCATCCATAGGGCAAATGCGGTATAATTGGTCGTCATCAATATTCCAGATGTCTTCGCAAATGGTAACCGCCAGTTTCTTTCCTTTAAACTCCATTACTTTCCAATCGAAGGCAGGCTCAAAATAGCGGTGTTCATCAAAAACATCATAAGTGGGCAATAAGGTTTTATGTATTTCGCCCACGATCTTTTTTTCGTACAACAGAAATGCGGCATTGAATAAGTCTTTGCCTTCTATTTTTGGATTATGTGCCGGCGAACCAAGCAAAACACCAATGGTATCGGCATGCTCTTTTATCTCCTCAATAGCCTGGTAGCACTTATTGACAAAATCGTTGAATTCAAGAAAGTCCCGCGGGGGATAACCGCAGACACTTAGCTCACTAAAAACAACCAGGTCCGCTTGCTGTTGTTTTGCATTTTCTATTGCTTCTATTATCTTTTGGGTATTTGCCTCAAAATTTCCTATGTGATAATTCTGTTGTGCAAGTGCGATTCTCATGGTTCAAATTTCAGCAAATATGTTTGAATTAACCTGAAAGTTGTGCTGATATTGTAATTTGCCCCAAACATCAGGCAATGAAACAAACCCTTTTATCTTCTTTATTTATCATAATTTTTCTTGGTTGCAATACCCACAAGGGCCCCGATGTTTCTGGTATCAAAATTAACCTACAGACTCAACGGTTCGAGCGGGATTTTTTTGCACTCGATACCACACGGTTTGGGCCATCCATGCAAAAACTCTACGAAAAATACCCCGAATTTTTCCAGGATTTCATCTATAATATTCTTGGGTTGCCCGCCCAAAATGAAAACCCGGGTGCTGTTGAAGAAGGTGTAAAATCTTTTATCCGCTCCTATAAACCGGTAAAAGACTCTGCTGACCTGGTATTTAAAAACTTCGACCAAATAGCCGTGCAGATATCTAATGGACTAAAGCATGTGGGGTACTACTTTCCGAAATATAAAACGCCAGAAAAACTGATCACTTTTATTGGTCCGATAAATAGTTATGGAAATATTATTACCACAGATGCCATCGCCATAGGATTGCAGTTGTATATGGGAAAAGATTATACCTTGTATCAAAGTGAGGCAGGCCAGCAATTGTATCCTTTGTATATATCAAAAAGATTTGAGCCCGCCTACATTGCCGTAGGCTCAATGAAAAATATTACCAGCGACATGTACCCCGATAATAGCGCTGGCAAACCATTGGTAGAACAAATGATTGAAGCGGGCAAAAAGCTCTACATGTTAGACCAGTTAATGCCTGAAACGCCAGACACGATTATGACTGGCTATACAAAAGCGCAATTGGAAGGTGGTTATGAAAATGAAGCTTTTATCTGGTCGTTTTTTTTGCAGAACGACCTGCTTTTTGCAAACGATCCGGCCATAACAAAAGATTATATGACCGACGGTCCTAAAACACCTGTTCTGGGTGAAGCATCACCCGGATTTATTGGCCAGTTTGTAGGATGGCAAATTGTAAAAAAATGGATGGATGACAATGAAAAAGTGACTTTACCCGAATTAATGACTACCAGTGCAAAAAAAATATTTGAGGAAGCAAAATACAAGCCCAAATAACAACAGGTGTTTACCGAATAAAAAATATTAATTCATTTTAAAGGGAACAATCATTTCGAACGAAGGAATATTTACTTCGAAAACTTGTTTGTTGTTTAGATTTTCCATAATGTATTTGCCAAACATTTTACCCATTTCGGTGCGAAGGTTGCAACCGCTGACATATTGAAATTGTTCGCCGGGAGTAATGACCGGCTGCTGGCCAACTACACCTTCACCTTCTACTTCGCGATATTCTCCATTGCTGTCAAAAATGTGCCAGTGCCTTCTGTCGAGCCGTACGGGAAAACTGTTATGATTTTCTATAGTGATGCGATAGGCAAACATAAACTCGTTGTTGCCGGGATTGCTGTAATCTGCCTGGTAAAAAGTTTCGACGCTTATTTGTACCCCTTCCGAGAGTTTTGTGATCATACTGAAGGATTTTAGTAAAAATAATAAAATTTTGTTACTCTCAATTTCCTGCGGTCAAATTACATGTATTAAAAATTACATGCCATCAAGTCAAAATACCCGGTTAGATGGGGCTTGAGCGCTTAAATAAATTGACTGATTGCAATGATTATACTTTTTTATAATGAAGACTGGCTTATTTAATTTAAGTTTAAATAGTATTTTGGCTGATACTAAACGATGTTTGCGTCGAATGCCCGCTATACGGATATCATTCGAATATGTAGAATTCCTTCACTATTATTTCCATCGTTTGCTTGCCTTCGTTGATATTTGAGATTTTATTTTTCTCTAAGCTGAAAAAATATCACAGGCTTTATTAAATAATTTGTAATTAATTTCTGAATGCCAAACACATAGAATCTTTTTTAAAATATGGGGTCGATCGTTTTCAATGAAAAGGCAACACCTACATTTGCTTAAACTTATCAAGCAACTTAAACTTTTAATTCATGACAAAAATAGCTGTAGCAAATGGCGATGGTATCGGCCCCGAAATCATGGAGGCTGTTCTGCATATATTTAAAGCCGCTAAACTTCCGCTGGAATATGAGGTGGTTGAAATGGGCAAATGGGTTTTTGATAAGGGGTATAGTAATGGCATGACGCCAGATGCGCAAAAAAGTATTGAAAGCCTCGGAATTTTATTTAAGGGCCCTATGGAAACGCCCAAGGGTAAAGGTGTAAAAAGTATAAATGTTACCGCCCGTAAAACCTGGAATACCTATGCAAATAACAGGGTATTTCAAACGTTACATGGGGTAGATACTGTTTTTTCAAAGGCTGGTATTACTATAGACATTACCATGGTAAGGGAGAATATTGAAGATACTTACGGGGGAATTGAACATATGCTTACACACGATGTTGCATTGAGTCGCCGCTTTATTACAAAGCCGGGAAGCATGCAAGTGATCAGGTATGCATTTGAAATGGCTAAAAAGAAAGGCACCCGTCGCATAACATGCGGACACAAGGCCAACATCATGAAATTAACGGATGGCTTATTTCTGGATACTTTCTATGAGATTGCTAAAGAATATCCCGAATTAAATGCAGACGATGTAATTGTGGATGACCTGGCGATGAAACTTGTAGTTAGGCCGCAAGAATTTGATGTGATCGTTATGACGAACCTGCAAGGCGACATCATTAGTGATCTTTGCGCTGGTTTGGTAGGCGGATTAGGCTTTGCCCCGTCGGCAAATATCGGCGACCATATTGCCATTTTTGAAGCGGTGCATGGTACAGCCCCCGATATTGCAGGTAAAAATATAGCTAATCCGACCGCGCTTCTGTTAAGTGGTATTACCATGTTGCGGCATTTAGGAATGATGAACGGCGCTTCGGTTATTGAAAATGCCTTGTTATATACGCTTGAGCAAGGCGTGCATACCGGCGATTTTGGCGATAAATCCATTCCTTCTGTAAATACCACAAATTTTGCAGAAGCAATCATCGGCAATTTTGGCCAAAAACCTCAGCACAATCCAAGACCCACTTTAGACGATATGCCGGCAACACCCACTTTATATGCTTTAGCCCGCAATTCGATGATGGAAAATGTTGAAATATTACCAGAAGAAATTGTAGGTGTCGATATGTTTATTGAAAGTAATGAGCAGCCGGAAATTATAGCGGAAAAATGTCTTGCGCATACACTGAACCTATTTAAACTGGTAACCATCAGCAATAGGGGCACACAAGTTTGGCCCAAAGGCAGTGTGTTTACCAACCTGGTAAATACTTATGGCTGCAGATTTGAAAGTATTGGAGATGCGCCTGTAACACAAACCGATATTGTAGAATTATACAAAAGGTTAGCAGAAGATTTTAAAATCTGCTCAACTGAATTACTTAATTCAAGTGACGGCAAAAAAATGTATAGTCTTGCGCAAGGCCAATAACTTGCTTAGCTTTTTGTATTTAATGAGACAAAACGGTCAGCTGAATAGAAACAAAAAAGTCCCTCTTTATCATACAAAGAGGGACTTTTTGCTTGCTTTAGAATAATATCTGAGCAAAGAAATTTTCAAATTCAATACCTAGGTGCCCGGTTTTTTAGGCATTACGGCTTTCGGCTTTTCTTTATTATCTTCCTCGGCGGGCTGGTCTTTATTCTTATCTTTCTTGCCAAATAATTTTTTAAAAAGTCCGACCTTTTTTTCCTGCTGAACCGGCTCGGCGGGCGGAACGGTTTCAGGTTTTTTTACGGGTTTTTCCTGCGTTGGAATGCCTGGTTTTACTTTCTCTTTTGGAAGGTCGCTTTCTGCTCCAATTTCTTCAGGCTGGGCATCAATAGGAATATTATAATCACTTGAGCTGCCATTGCCAATATCTTCGCCCTGCGCACCCGGTGTAACTTTTGTTGAGCTGTTTAGATAATCATAAATAATATCATTACTCATGGTTTCGGGCTGCAGAAATCTGGCATTTCCATCTATTCCCAAAGTTTTGTCTTTTAACGATTTACCATAAAAATAAGCCCAGATAGGTAAGGCTGCCCTTGATCCCTGCCCAATATCGGTGCTGTTAAATCTAATGAAACGGTCGTCGCAGCCTACCCATGCACCCGCTAGTAACTGCGGCGTGTAACCCATAAACCAGGCATCACTATTGTCGTTGGTAGTTCCGGTTTTGCCGGCAATTTCGCCTGTTACACCATAGCCAGACATAGATCGCCCAGTACCATTATTTATCACATTCATCATCATTAAGGCAACAGAGTATGCGGTCACCTCGTTAATTACTTCCTTTCTTTGAGCAGGTATAAAATTTTCCAGCACATTGCCATTTTTATCTTCTATCCTGGCTATCATTAAAGGTTTTGAATTAAAGCCCCGCCCAGGAAACATGCTGTACGCCTGCATCATTTCGTATAAAGAAATTTCGCAACTGCCCAGGGCAATGGATGGGTAGGGTTCTATTTTTGTTTGAAGATTAGATCTTTTAAGGAAATCTACAAAACGCCTGGCACCTTCATTGCCCGAATTGCCCAGTTGTTTCATGATATAAGCCGTCGCACAGTTTCTCGACCAGGTCAAAGCCTGCATCATCGTCATAGAGCGGCCCGTACAGGTTGAACTGGTAGCTGGAACCAGGCCATAACTTCCAAAATTTTGTTGCTGATCTTGTACAATGCTGTTGGGATTTAAGCCCCCTTCTTCTATGGCAAGGCTATAAAGCAATGGCTTTATAGTAGATCCTACCTGCCGTTTTGTATTAATATTTACGTGGTCGTACTTAAAGGTTTTAAAATCAATTCCGCCCACCCATGCTTTAATTTGTCCGCTTAAAGGATCCATTACCATAAAACCGGCTTGCAACATTTGGCGATGATACTTTATTGAGTCGTATGGCGTCATGGTCGTATCTGTTTCGCGCCGGGTATTCCAGGCAAAAACTTTCATCGGCGTCTTTTGAAAGAAAGTCTTTTTGATTTCTGGGTCCTCCATGCCATCTTTTTTCAGGTTTTTCCAGCGTTCGCTTACTTTCATTGCCGCCTCCAACACATTTTCATGACCCTTCCAAACACTGCCGTTTTTTATATTGCTTTGCGAATTGAGTATCTTTTGCATGTAGCTCATGTGCTTTCCTACGGCTTCTTCGGCATACAATTGCATGCGTGGATTAACTGTTGTGTAAATTTTTAATCCATCGCGGTACAAATCATAATTGTCGCCATTTGCTTTCGTATGTGTTTTGCACCATTTTTTCATGTCTTCGCCCAAAACCATTCTAAAGTAAGGGGCAAGTCCGGCCGTTTCATCCAGCTTTCTAAAATTGATTACAATAGTTTTTTTCTTGAGCTCCGTTGCCTCATTTTCTGTTAGAAATTTATTGCGTTTCATCTGGTCCAATACCGTATTTCGTCTGTCAAGCGCCAGTTTTGGGTTGCGCCTGGGATTGTAAAGGGTAGGGGCATTGACCATTCCGATCATCACGGCGGCTTCTTCCACATTTAAACGATCTGGTTCCTTCTGAAAGAAAGTCTTTGATGCATTTCTAATACCATAAACGTTGTCGCTAAAAGGCACCGTATTCAGATAAAGGGTTATTATTTCATCTTTAGTAAAATTGCGCTCCAGTTTTATGGCTATGATACTTTCCTTAATTTTTTGGATAATGCGCTTAACCGGGTTTCGGCTGTAGTCGGTAAAAAGGTTTTTTGCCAATTGCTGGGTAATAGTACTGGCGCCGCCATCGCGGCCAAGTTTTATAATTGCCCTGGCCAGTCCATAGGCATCAATACCGCTGTGATCGTAAAAGCGCTCGTCTTCGGTGGCTACTAATGCATGTACCGCATTAGCGCTAATATCTTTAAACTCAACATTGGTACGGTCTTCCAAATAATATTTGCCCATTAACGTGCCATCGTCTGCAATTACCTCGCTGGCAAGAGATGCTGTAGGGTTTTCTAAATCGTTGATAGAAGGCATTTTGCCAAACATGCCCCAATTGGCAAATAGAATGAGCAGAATAAAGGAGCCAAAGCCAATAAGTACCAACCGCCAAAATATTTTGACCGGTTTGCTGATAGTTTTTTTCTTCATAATAATTTTTGGACATCAACCTTTTAAATACAAACACTTCAACCAATTTTTTTGGTTCGCCATTGAACCTTTTATAACCGGGTGAAATTTTTTGGCGTTAAAAAATTTGTTAACGACTTTGCGAAAATTATGCCTGTTTTTTCGGAAGGTGTAAAGCTATTAAAGTTAATGGGCAACCGGCCAACAATGTTGGTTAAAATTTACCGGGAAAAGCTTGTTGTATGAGCTGCTTGTAGGCGTTCATGTCGCGATTGGTTTTTAAGACATCAAGATTTTCGGCGCTGATGACCAGGTAACTATATTTTTCGGCATTTAACCAGGGCAAGATCCTGCTGCCTGTTACAGGCCGTACATTGTCAATATAATCAACGGCGGCATTGGCATCGCTGAACGGGCCTTCCAAAACAAGATTGTACCGGTCATCCATTTGCAGCGAGCTAATCTCAATTGGCTTATTGTAAAATTTTTCCCTGTTAAATCTGTTGAACGCGTTTTTTGCCTCGCTGGCATAAACGGGATCTACTTTGTCGAGTACCACCACTACATAATGCGGGTCGGCCGGTTTAAAAGAAAAACTCTTTACTACAATGGTTGGCGCAGGCTGAGGCGCAACAATACCGGGCGCAACCGGGGCAGCCGTATCTTTTTTTGTTTCGTTGGTTTTTGGCGGTGGTATTATCGTATTGGTGGGTTTGTTTTTTATGTCAACAGAGGCTGATTTGGTACTGTCTTTTATGCCGCCAGTTTGTTTGGCAACCTGGGCATCCATTTTTTTAAGCTCAACAGACGGTACCGGCACCACCACATTGCTGGTTGTGCTATCCGGCTTTAGCGTTGCAGTGCCGGACGCAATAATTGGTTTGTCCGTTTGTGCAATTTCCTGCCTTGGTTTTACATAGGTGGACGCGACAGTCGTATCAATGTTTCGGTTAACTTCTAATTTGGTCAGGTAATCTTCAATTTCGGAACGACGTTTTAAAACGTCAATCATTGTTTTAGCTTTTTCGGCCATAGGGTTGGTTGAAAAATTGCCTGCAAGGTCGTTCAGCACTTTAATGGCTGTAGAATCTTCTCTTTTGCTAACGTAATAAATTGATTCGATATAGAGCAATTGAGGCGTCCAATAGCTTTTGTCATAAAGGCTATCGGCTAATTTCTTTTCGGCTTTCGCGTTCTCAAAATCGCCTTCTATAAACATGTTATAGATCTGCTCGTATTTTTTTGTGGCAGGCGATGCTGCTAGGTCGTTTTTTTTCTGTTGCCCCGGGTTCTTTAACAGCTGGGCGTATTTGCTTGTATCCGATGCCGCGATCAATTGTTTTTTGTATGCTTCGGAGCGGTCTTTGTCGCCGGTTTTTAGATAGGCATATACCAGGTTGAACAGGGCCTTGTCTTTGAAGTCGGAATTGGGAAAACGTTTCAGCAATTCTTCATAGGCCTCTATTGCCGAGGGGTAATCCTCAAGCCCCGACATAAACGTTTCGCCTAAATTGTTTAATGCTTTTTCTATGGATGTATTGCTGGCAGTAAGCTTTTCTTCGGTCAGGGGAACATCGGCAAGCAAACCTTCGTAAGATAATTCAGTAGGGCCGGTTTTACCATCTGCAGATAGTACGTCGGTAATTGGCTGATCGGGTGATGCCATATTATTTTGCTGATTTGCCGCAGCCAATCTCCGCCAGTTATCAACATTGGAGCGTTGTCCCCACTTGGTTTTAAATTCGTTAAAACCCCGGCTTTTTAATGATGCGTTATAAAAATAGAAATCAGTGTTCTTTGAATTATCTCCAAAAAGATCGGCTGCCTGGTCTTGCCGGATTGCCGGATTAGACGAACCTCCTGATTGATCGTCTTCTTTCAGGCCTTTTAGTTTTCGCAATTCTTTCAACTTGCTTTTTATAACGGCATCGCGTTTTTCGGGTGCCAATTGGGCCAACGCTTGTAAACTATCTTGCGAAAAAACTACCAACTCGTTGGCGGCAATTATTTTTAGAGGTGGTTTTCTTAATATTACCCTGTCTTTCTGATCTTGCGTTTTTAGCGAGTTAATATCCGTACTATCATAGTAATTTGAAGCAGGTGTATATTTCTTAAGATCAAAATTCATGTCTGCCAACAACAAAAATGCCTCGCTTCGCTGGCGCGGATTGTTGTTGCTAAATGTGGTGCTTTTGATCAGTAGTTTTTCGGCAGCGTCGTAATTCTTACGGTCCATTTCAATAGTGGCAGCAGCAAAGTATAGGATGTCGCGATAGTTCTCATACTTGTCTTTCCGGGCCATTTTAAGCAGAGCATCCAGGTTTTGCTGTACATAGTTCTTATCGTCGCCGCGGTTTAGTTTTAGGGTATTTAGCCGGGCATATACATCCATAACCGGGTCGATGGTATGTTTAATACTTAGGCCAAAATATTTTGCAGCAAGGTCCTCATGACCCGTGCGCTGGTATAATTGGCCCACCAGGTATTCCCACCTGGCCTTTTCGGCATTATTGGCTGCCTGGTCTTCATTCAGCGCATTCGATAGATAGCTGGCCGCACTGTCGTAAACATCCTGTTTATAAAACCAGTATGCCGTTACTTCGTCTAATTCACCCTGCAGCCTTTTGGGAAAATTCGGGTCACTCTTTAAAATTTCTATCAGGCCGGCGGCTTCAGGTAATTCGTTGTGTTCAATGTATGCTCTGATAGACCAGATAAAACTGGCGTTGCGGCTGGGCGCCCTGCTGGTAATTTTTTTTGCAAGGCTGTTTTTTTCTTTGGTGGCAATGCTGAATTCGCCAATTTCGTTACTGGCATTGCTGCCAATAGGTATATCGTAACCATCTTCTTTTGGGGCAAAGGCATAATTCATGTACTGAAAAGTCATGTTGGCAGAATCGAGTTCGTTTCTAAACAAATAGGCTTTTCCCATTAACAGGTACATGTTATCAACCCAATCACTGCGCAGATCGTGCAGTAAGATGCCTGCTGTAGCTTTATAAATTACGGAGTCTAATTCGCTCTTGTCTTGCGCGGTACCTTCAATTGTATAATTATAATAAGGCAGCAGTTCAGAATAATCGTCTTTAAAGGCGGCTTTGGCCCGGCTAACTACATCGTTTAAACGATTATTGGCATTGAAGAAATAATTGTAATGAGTGGTTGTATTTTGCAT
>JBBRCW010000265.1:0-9830 GCA_038204535.1 Chitinophagales bacterium
GGAAGCAGATCTGCCTGCCGCAGGTATTGCCACACCTACTGTATACCAGGCCAACGGTAAGCAATATGTAGTCATCGCTTGCGGAGGCGGGGGAAAGCAAAGAACGAAGTCGGGAGATAAATATGTGGCTTTTGCCCTTCCTGATTAGAGTAACTTATTGTTATTGTAAGAAGCTGTTTAAATTGGTTTTATAGATATTGTATACGGTGACAAGTCAACCGCCAGGTGACCGGCAACGACAGCACAAGTGCGGCCGCGGAAGGGCAACGACAAAAACTGCCGCGTTATTCTTTGACCAAATGCAACTGCTAAGGTAGATTTCATTTTTAGATAGCTTCTAACACACTTAAAACATTTTACTGCATGGTACAATTGAAATTTCCTGTTATACTACTGGCGTTAATACTCATTTTCCTCGATGAAAATGTAGTGGCTCAGTCCTCTGAAAAAGGCTGGAAGGTACTCTTCAATGGTAAAGACTTTACCGGCTGGAGGGAGTTGAACGGTAAACACAAATGGGAAGTTAAAGACGGGGTGATCGTTGGAACAGACGTTCACGGACAGCCCAACGGTTTTTTATGTACTGAAGAAGACTTCATTGATTTTATCCTCGAACTCGAAGTTTCGATCGACACTTTGATGAACAACTCTGGTGTTCAATTTCGCACCCGTAGCACCCCGGACTACTTGAATGGCCGCGTGCACGGATACCAGATGGAAATAGATCCGAAGCCGCAGCGATGGAGCGGAAGTATCTATGACGAAGGTGGCCGCCGCAACTGGTTGTATACTACCGAACTGAATGAGGCCGGCAAGAAGGCTTTTAAAAACAATCAATGGAATAAGTATAGAATTGAGTGTTTTGGAACCACTATGAGGACATGGGTCAATGGTATTCCCATATCTCATCTGGTGGACGCCGAATCTCAAAAGGGATTTATCGGCCTGCAGTTGCATGCAAATAATCCAACCGATCCTCCCGGTGGCAACCAGGTTCGTTTTCGTAATATTCGTATCAAAACCACTGATATCAAGCCTTCACCTTTAGATGACATCTATGTCGTGAACATGCTACCCAACGATCTTTCAGCACAGGAGAAAAAAACCGGCTATTCACTGTTGTGGGACGGCAAGACCACTAACGGCTGGAGAGATGCTTACAAAACCGGTTTCCCTAAAAAAGCGTGGGAAATAAAAGACAGCGCGTTAAGTGTTGCAGCCGGGGCTAAAGTTTCGGGAACCGGGCGGGATATTATGACGAAAGAAGAATTCGGGCCTTTTATTCTCAAATTAGATTTTAAGCTTACACCTGGCGCAAATAGCGGGGTGAAATACTTTGTAGGAGAACTTACAGAAAACAACGACCCGGCTAAAGGAAACGCTGTTGCGGCCCTGGAATATCAAATCGTCGATGATTCTGTACCGGGATTAGTGCCTAATCGTACTTTAGGTGCACTCGCTGATATTGAACCCTCGCAAAAGACACGCATTTCGTTCAAAAGAATAGGGGAATGGAACCAGGCTATCATTAAAGCCTTTCCTGACAACAAGGTCGAATATTGGTTAAACGGCTACAAGATCCTTGATTACAAACGCGGATCGAATGAATTCCTCGACCAGGTTTCAAAAAGCAAATACAAAGATTTGCCGGGTTTTGGAATGGATGCACGTGGCCATATTTTACTGGAAGGTCGTGGGGGACCTGTATCGTACCGAAGTATAAAAATCAGGAAACTGGATAAAAAATAACTATGCTCAGATCAATTGTAATATTCATAGCCGTAGCTGCTGTTAGTTATGGATGCAGTAGTGCACATAATAACAATCGAACCGCCAAAGAGTCAAGAAAAGTTTTCGAGATCAGGCAAGATAAAACAACCGGGGCTATCGCAATTTTGAGGCCTGATGGAAAACCGGTGCTTACACAAATGGCAAAAAAGGATGAACGTCCTTACATCCATCCTATCATCGCCCCTGATGGAAATGGCGTGCTTACCGAATATCGTCCCGAACATCATCCCCACCAGACCGGCATTTATTGGGGATTGAAAATGGTGAATGGTCGAGATTATTTTATGAAATATAAAGCTGACTATTGGCGACGTGTTTCTGCAACTGTTATTACTACTAAAGGCCAACAGGTTAAATGGCAGACTGTCTATGATTTAATTGATGAAAAAGGTAATACCACGCTTACCGAAACTGCAAACTGGTCGTTACAGGAGCAAAACGGTAAATACTTACTGGATCTTGAGTGGCAGGGCCTGGCAAAAACCGACATCACCTTTGGTAAATTCTATGTAGGAGGTTTGTTTATAAGGATGCCCTGGCATGAGGGTACAAAATCCGAAATAGTAAATGCTGTTGGGCAACGCAATGCAGAGATCGAAGCACAACGTGCTATTTGGGCCGACGTTGGGGTTGAGGTTGAAGGCCGTAATGACTGGGGACATATGACCGTGTTTGATCATCCGGATAATAAATCTTTCCCTACACCTTTTAGAACAGATACCCAGTTTGGATTAGGTGTTTCACGTCAGATTTTGGGTGACTGGAAATTGAATAAAGGTGAAACTGAAAACGTCCGCTACAGGATAGTCATTTATACAGGCGACCGAAACAATGTTGAGCTTAATCGTTTATGGAAGCAATTTATTTGCGATCGTTAGAGCGCCGTCCAACAAACATTCCAGCTACCATGCTTCTTGCTAAATCTTCATAAAATAATTGCTAAACCAATCATTCAAACATGAAAGCTGATACAACTATGCCAGGTGACGTTCCTGAAGTTCATGATAAAAGATTATTTATTGCCTGTTTTATGGCAATGGTTTCTACTTCCTTTGCTTTTATTTTACGGGCACTCACACTTTCTCAATGGGAAGCTGAATTTAATCTTACGAAAACACAGGTAGGTGAGAAAGCTGGTGTAGGTCTGTGGCCTTATGCAATCAGTTTTGTTTTGTTTAGTCTTATCATCCACAAAATGGGTTACAAGATACAGTCAGAATTTAATAATAAAGGAGCATGATTTACCAGTGATTGTTGCGATATTCGTTGCCTAACGATTTTAAAGCCTTTTTATGAACGTACGTTTACGGTTACTTACTGCAATTATATGTCTTGCCTCATTTGGTTTTTTAGCCGCTGATAAAATAAAAAAGAATGACGAACCACGTAGGCTTGAAATATTGTTTTTGGGTCATAAAAGCCAGCACCACAATTCGCAGCAATTAGCTGATATTTTTAACAAGGCCTATTTTAAAGATGGCATCAATATCACCTATAGTACCGATCCCAACGATATGAATGAGGCTTACCTGCAAAATTTTGATGGATTGGTGGTATATGCCAATTATGATAAGATAACACCGGGTCAGGAAAAAGCCTTGCTGGATTTTGTAAAGGGAGGAAAGGGTTTTATTCCTTTGCATTGTGCTTCTTATTGTTTTCGCAATTCTGATGAAGTGGTAGAAATGATCGGTGGCCAGTTCTCAAGTCATAAGGTCGATTCTTTCCCGTCTGTTATTATAAAGCCCGGTCATCCGGTAATGAAGGGTGTGAAGGATTTTTCGGTAAAAGACGAGACATATGTCCATACCAAAATAAGTAAGCATATTGAATTGTTAACGGAGCGGGTAGAAGGCGGCCATCATGAACCCTATACGTGGGTAAGGCCTTTTGGCGAAGGCAGGGTTTTTTACACCGCCTATGGCCACGATGAAAATACTTTTAACAATCCCGAATTCTTAAAACTGGTAGAAAACGGCATTCTGTGGGCAGTAGGAGAAAAAGCCGAAAAGCAGCTGGCTGCTTTTCATCTGGCAAATCCAACTTATACCGATGCAGTCATTCCCAATTATGAACGGCGCGATCCTGCGCCAAAATTACAGGCGCCCTTGTCACCCGCGGAATCAATGAGCCTGATGCAGGTTCCACCGGGATTTGAACTTCAGTTATTTGCCTCAGAGCCCGATATCAAAAAACCCATCTACATGAACTGGGATGAAAGGGGAAGGTTGTGGGTGATAGAAACCGTTGACTATCCAAACGAAATAAAGGATGATGATAAAGGCGATGACAAAATAAAAATATTAGAAGATACCGATGGCGATGGAAAGGCCGATAAGGTCACGGTTTTTGCAGATAAGCTCAACATCCCCACCAGCTTTACTTTTGTCAATGGCGGTATTATTGTTTCGATGGCGCCGTCGTTTGTGTTTTTAAAAGACACCAATGGCGATGATAAAGCAGACATAAGGCAGGATATTATTACCGGCTGGGGCAAAGATGATACCCATGCCCAGGCTTCAAACCTGCGTTATGGATTAGACAACAAAATTTGGGGTGTAGTGGGTTATTCGGGATTTAACGGTAAAGTTGGTACCGATGCCCTGAAATTTGGTTCGGGTGTTTACCGCTTTACACCCAATGGCAAAAAGCTGGAATATCTCTCCACCACCAGCAACAATACCTGGGGCCTCGGTTTTTCAGAAGATTTTGATGTGTTTATTTCTACCGCCAATAATACGCATACGGCCTTCTATGGTATTAATAAAAAATACCTGGACATGGGTAAGATAACCGAGTCTGGCGTGGAGAAATTGGATGCCCACTACGAAATGCATGTAGCTACAAAAAACCTGCGTCAGGTAGACGTGCATGGCGGATTTACAGCAGCGGCAGGCCATAGTTTGTACACCGCCCGCAATTTCCCCAAAGAATATTGGAACAGGGTAGCCTTTGTTACGGAGCCCACTGGCCGCATCATTCACCGGGTGGCATTGCAGCAAAAAGGTTCTGGTTTTATTGAAGATGGTGATGATTGGAACCTGCTGACCAGCGCCGATGACTGGGCGGGCCCTATACAGGCAGAAGTGGGCCCGGATGGCGCCGTGTGGGTGGCTGACTGGTATAATTTCATTATACAGCATAATCCAACACCTTCGCCCGACAGGGGTGGTTACCAGGCCCAAAATGGAAAAGGAAATGCCTACATCAATCCTTTACGCGACCATGAGCGGGGACGGATTTACCGGATAGTGTATAAGGGCAATGACCAACGCAATACGCTTTCCTTAAATAAAAATGACGTGGCGGGTTTAGTAAAAGCGCTATCAGGCGATAATATGTTTTGGCGCACAACCGCCCAGCGTTTATTGGTTGAAAAAGGTGACAAAAGCGTTTTGCCGCAATTGTATAAACTGGTGAAAAACGAAAGCAAAGATGGCGCGGGTATCAATGCACCTGCCGTTCATGCCTTATGGACTATGCATGGTTTAGGTGTTTTAAATGGCACCAATAAAGAAGCGTTTGACGTAGCTGTAAAGGCGTTATCGCACTCCGTTGCAGGTGTGCGTCGGGCGGCGGTGCAGGTGCTGCCTGCCACCCCTGCCACGTTTGCGGCTTTGCAAAAAAGCAGTGTTTTTAATGATGCCGACGGAAGAGTAAAGCTGGCAGCCATTTTGGCCCTGGCCGACATGCCACCTTCACCAGGCGTTGCGCAGACCGTTTTGGAGGCCGCCAATAATCCGGAGAACGAAAAGGATACCTGGATTAAATATGCGGTTACCGCAGCCGCGGCAAAAAACCAGGCCGGATTTACAGCAGCCTATGTTAAGAAAGGCCTGGTGGCTAAAAGCAATATCAACGAAACGTCGTTTGCACAACGGCTGGCTATTCAAAACAAAATTGCGGCCTACCCGCTGCCTATGCGCAAAACCAAAATGGAATCGCCAGATGTCACCAATAAGGAATTATATATTTCGGGTGAAGTGCAAAAGATAAGAGATCTGCCCGCGCAAGGCCTGGTGGTGGCGCAGGGCGACCAATCCGATGGTTATGGCGTTTACCTAAAAGACAATAAGTTGTTCTTTCAGGTTAACCAGAGTGGTAAACAATTCACCGTAAACAGCGACGAATTACCGGCAACAGGCAAAATTATTTTCAACGCCAGCTTGCTGCAGAATGGATCGGTTGGACTGGCTATTAACAACAAGCAGGCAGATAATACGCTTGCAATAGGTTTGTTTAAGCGGCCTTTAAAAACGGACATCCGTACTGCTGAGGAGGTTGAACAGGGCAATAATAAAATTGCTGATTATCCCGATACTTTTCGGTTACGCGCTTATGTTAGTAAAGCCAAATTGGAAATGTTTACGCCTGGTTCGGAGCAGAGCGCCGCAGCAGCACCAAAGTTAACGCCGGCAAAGGTCATCATTATAAAAGTGGTGAAAGATGTGATGAAATACGATAAAACAGTCATTACTGCAAAGGCAGGTACGGTGCTGCAGATTGTGTTTCAAAATCCCGATCACATGCAGCATAACCTGGTCTTAATAAAGCCAAAAACCACAGAGAAAGTGGGGGCGGCAGCGGATAAACTGGCAGCAGATCCAAACGGTACAAAATTGAACTATGTGCCGCGTATGCCCGAAGTTTTGCAGGCTACTCCGCTGGTAAACCCGGGAGGTAAATATATCCTCACCTTTACCGTGCCATCTACACCAGGCGATTACCCGATACTTTGCACCTTTCCGGGTCACTGGCGGATAATGCAGAGTATGTTAAGGGTAACAAATTGACGGCCCTGAAGCCCCCGGACCCTGAAGGGGAGGAAGAAAATATCTGAAACCGAAAACTTTTTTTTCAGCAATGAATATTAAGACGTAGATAAAAATTTTGAAATAATGCCTCCCCCCTTTGGGGAGTCGGGGGGGCTACCAAATTAATATATGTCACTATCAATAAAATTCGGCGTTACAACCTGGCTTTGGACTTCTCCTTTTTCCACAGGTTCGATAGATGGTTTGTTTTCAAAAATCGCTTCTATGGGTTTTGATGCGGTTGAAATTGCCGTAGAAGATCCGGCATTGATAGATGCGGCTGCTGTTAAAAAGGGACTGCAGCAATACGGGTTACAGGCGGTGGTTTGTGCCGCTTTTGGCCCTACCCGCGACCTTACCCATGATGATCCTGCGGTGCATGAAAATTGTTTTAATTACATCCGTTCATGTTTTGAATTATGCAATGCCTGGGACACCGGTTTTGTAGCCGGGCCCATGTATTCAGCAGTAGGAAAAGCACGTATGGTACCAGCTGAACAACGCAAAATAGAATGGGAACTAGCTGTAACAAACCTGCAAAAAGTTTGCGCTATGGCTGCTGAACACAGCCTTGATATTGCGCTGGAGCCGTTAAACCGTTTTGAGTCGGACCTGGTAAATACCGCGGAAGATGTCATTCGCCTGGTGAATGACATTAATCATCCTTCCGCAAAAATTATTTTAGATGGATTTCATATGAACATTGAAGAACCCGATGTTGAAAAGGCGATCATTAGCGCGGGCGATAAGCTGATCCATTTTCAGGTGTCGGAAAATTATCGCGGAACACCCGGCACAGGGCAAACACGCTGGGATGCTTACAAACGTGGCCTTGAAGCCATCAATTACCAGGGAGTAGTTTCGATAGAAAGTTTTACCCCGGAAAATAAAGAATTAGCCGGTGCTGTGTGTTTCTGGCATCCCATGGCGGATAGCCAGGATGCATTTGCTTCTGAAGGGTTACAGTTTTTGAAGAATTTGTTTAGCTGACATAAGAAAAATTTTGTGCTAACAAAAGAAAGAGATGAAAGTAATTCAAAGTAAAGAAGCCTTATGTGCCATAGGCACAAAATATTGATAGAAATATTTGAACGGCGTGTTTTAAAATTACCGTAGGTACGGCATAAAAAAACTATTTGGGTTCATCGTAATTATAAGTACCTGTGGTTTTTCACGCAAAGACACAAAGTAAAACCCACGCAAAGGACGCAAAGAAAAAACTTTGAATTATGCATATAAATACACTTATACAACTTTGCGTGAAGCTCTTGGCGGCTTTGCGTGAAAACATGCCGCCTTAAATATCTATTTAAATGAGGTGCGCATTTTTACGAAGAGCCACTATTAGAATACTTAACTAAAACTGCTTACAATCCGATTATAATCTTATTCACTCACTATAATACTTAACACAAAAAAATAGTTTATGGAGAATAACAAACTAAATATAGCAATCGTTGGCCTTGGTTTTGGCGCCGAATTTATACCCATATACCAGCGGCATCCTTATGCAAATATGTACGCTATCTGCCAGCGAAATGCCGATAAGCTAAACGAAGTGGGGGATGCGTTTAATATTGAAAAAAGATACAGCGACTTTAATGAGTTGCTGAAAGATGAAAACGTTGATGTGGTACACATTAATACACCCATTCAAAATCACGCGGAGCAAAGTATTGCCGCTTTAAAAGCCGGCAAGCATGTGGCTTGTACGGTGCCTATGGCTACCTCGGTAGAAGATTGCCGCCGGATTGTTGAATTGGTAAAGGAAACCGGTTTAACCTATATGATGATGGAAACCGTAGTGTATAGCCGCGAGTTTTTGTTTGTAAAAGAAATATTTGAAAATGGTGAGATGGGCAAGCTTCAATTTTTAAGGGCAAGTCATCAGCAGGAGATGGGCGGATGGCCCGGCTACTGGGAAGGATTGCCGCCCATGCATTATGCCACCCATTGCGTAGGCCCGGTAGTAGCGCTGGCTAAGGCAGATGCAGAAAATGTTTCCTGCTATGGATCGGGGCGCATTGATGAAAATCTTATTGGTAAATACGATTCGCCTTTTGCAATAGAAAGCTGCCATATAAAATTTAAAGATTCCGACCTGGCGGCAGAAGTTACCCGTTCGCTCTTTAACACCGCCCGCCAATACCGCGAAAGTTTTGATGTGTATGGTTCCAAAAAAACATTTGAATGGCCGTTGATAGAGCATGAAGACGCGGTAATCCACACCGGCGAAAAGCCAGAGAAAGTGAAAGTGCCCGATTATGCGCATTTGCTGCCCAAAGAAATACAGGCCTTTACCACTGGCGGCGTGTACGATGCTGACAGTAATCAGCATTTATCATTCATACAAGGTGCAGGACATGGCGGCTCGCATCCGCATTTGGTGCATGAATTGCTCTCTTCACTGCACGATAAGCGCGAACCGTTCCCCAATGCACGCCAGTCGGCAAACATTACCTGCGTGGGAATATTAGCGCATGAATCGGCCATGCAAGGCGGTAAGCAAATGAACCTGCCGGCGTTTACTTTAAAAGGCGAATGAGTAGAAGGCGGCTCTCCGTATGTCTTTGACTACGGAGGCAAATGAAAGCCAGATTGTATCTGGCAGTTTAAAAACTGAATATCGTTTTTCAATTTGCACCGCAATGGGCTCCATAGGAGCCGCCTAAATTCATCAAAACAGGAAGCACCTACGGAGCTTTAATCCGACACAACCATGTATTTTCTATAAACAGGTTGCTCCTATGGAGCAAAAAAGACTTTACGAATGTGTCCACACGATAGGATCAAAATCGGGATCGGGATGACAGAGCATCGAGAAGCTTACAAGGAGGTTAAGATGTCGCTGTGGAAGATAAAATGCCTGGGAATGAACTGCTGAACCGCCCTTTTTCCTTTAGGAGAAGGGGAAGGGGGGATGAGGCTTCTGCACCCCCGGCTTGTCACTCCGACGAAGGAGGAGTCCTTGTCTGAAACGGAGTCTTCAATGCAAAAAAGGATCCCTTCCAGATCAAAATCCTATCGTGTGGACAGATCTTTTACAGGTGCTTTTTATTCGAAATCAAGCAATGTGATTCTATAACAATAGTCTTAAAATAGCCCCATAGGGGCCACCTTTTTATAGAGTATAAGATCAATCGGGCATCCAGGCTCCATAGGAGCCGCCTAAATTCATCAAAACAGGAAGCACCTACATCCGACACTACCGTGTATTTTTCTATA
>JBBRCW010000266.1:0-9771 GCA_038204535.1 Chitinophagales bacterium
TATTCTTCAGTAAGTAAATGATCAATTCTATTATCAATAGGGGCAATGTAATTTTTTTGATATAACCTCGGCAATATATTTCCTGATCCTTCACGTATAATAACATAATACCTATTACGATTTCTTATATTTACAGGTAGCTTTTTTCCTTAACTCCAGCAAAATGAAAACCCTTTTTCTCATCATTTGTTTTGCCTTTGGCATATTTGCTAATGCACAAATATCTACAAATTCTCAATGGACATGGATGAAGGGTGATAGCACAGCAGATCAGTATGGAGTTTATGGTACACAAGGAATTGCAGCGGCAACTAATAAGCCGGGAGGACGAGCGTACAGTGTTTCATGGGCAGATCTTTCTGGAAATTTCTGGCTTTTTGGCGGCCACAGTAGTATACCAGGTATCCCTGGTAATGAGGGATGGCTAAATGATTTGTGGAAGTATTCTTTGCTAAGTAACCAATGGACCTGGGTGGGAGGCGATAGTATTGCAAATGTAAATGGTTCTTACGGATCACAAGGAATTGCTGCTGCAGCTAATAAACCTGGTGCCAGAAACGGAACGGTAACATGGACCGATCTTTCTGGAAATTTATGGCTTTTCGGTGGTGCTGGTTTTGATGCTAATAGTGCAGGGAATTCTTTAAATGATCTCTGGAGGTATAATTTATCAACTAACCAATGGACATGGATGAAAGGGGATAGTATCACGGATGTTCCTGGTGTTTATGGGACACAGGGTACTCCCGCGGCAGCTAATAAACCTGGGGGAAGATCAGGTAGTATTTCGTGGACAGATCTTGATGGGAATCTATGGCTTTTTGGTGGCTATGGCTACTCCGCAGTCGGCTTTGGTGGTGAGTTAAATGATCTTTGGAAGTATGACCCAGTTCTTAATCGATGGACATGGATGAAGGGAGATAGTATTGGACTTCAGTATGGAATTTATGGATCACAAGGAATTGCTGCTGCAGCTAATAAACCTGGTGCCAGAAGCGGAAGCGCTACGTGGACAGATCTCGATGGGAATGTCTGGCTTTTTGGTGGCTCTGGTATTGTGCCAGGTAACTGGCCTAGCAATGTGGGATGGCAAAATGATCTCTGGAAGTATAATTTATCAACTAACCAATGGACGTGGATGAAAGGTGATAGTATATTAGATGTTCGTGGTGTTTACGGATCACAAGGAATTGCTGCTGCAGCTAATAAACTTGGATACATCGCCAGCCACACTTTCATACAATAGAAGAAAAAGCGGCGCCGATACTTTAAAGTACACACTCAACCATTTCTATACAAATGATAATATTGTTATTCTTGGGGATTTTAATGATGATCTAGATCAATCAATTACCCCCGGGTTCACTACATCATGGGATGCCTTTACAACCGATTCTGCCAATTATAAAGTGGTGACCTTGCCGTTAAGTTTGGCAGGCAAAACGTCGACAGTTAGTTACAATGATGTAATTGATCATGTAGTAATTTCCAATGAAATGCAACCGTATTATATGGACTCAACAGCATTCATATTGAACGACGTCGCCAGCCTGGTCAGTGATTATGGTTCTACCACTGCAGATCATTATCCTGTATTTACACGATACGTATTCAAAGATACCCCGCCATCAATTACCTCATGCCCCAGCGTGCCTTCCAGGTGCACCACTAATGACAGCACATACACCATACCAACGTTTACAGCTTCAGATGATTGCGGTAGTGTAGGTTATAGTTTTGTAATTAGCGGGGCTACCGGCAGAACTGGTAATACAAACAATGCAAGTGGCAAATTTAATAACGGCACCAGCCTTATAACTTGGACGGCAACCGACGGATCGGGCAATGCAAATACTTGTCAAACCACAGTAGTCATAAAGCCCAATCCAACAGTAAAAGTCAATTCACCTGCGAAGTGCGTTAATGATGCAGCTGTAACGATCACCGCAACTCCTTCCCCAGCCGGTTCATATAATTACTCCTGGGTGGTTCCTCCCGGTGTACCAAACCCTGGTAATGTGGCAAGTTTCGCAGCTACAGTAGCCGGTGTGTACAATGTGGTAATCACTAATTCAACTACCGGTTGCACAGCTAGTGACTCAGCGACACTTTCGGTAAATATGAACCCAACGGTAACAGTCAACTCACTAGTAAAATGCGCTGCTAATCCTGCACTAGCTATTACCGCTACTCCGTCTCCGGCAGGTTTATACAATTATGCCTGGTCAGTTCCAATAGGTGTCCCCGAGCCTGGTAACGTAGCAAGTTTCGCAGCAACGGTTGCCGGCACCTACAGCGTTGTGATCACTAATCCAAATACAGGTTGCCCAGGAAGTGGTTCCGGCATGCTTAGGGTAAATGTTAATCCAATCGTTACAATACCAGACGCATTTGCGTTAGGTACAGGTGTACTTGCAAATACGGTGTATATCGGTTATAGTCCGGCTTCTTCCATTACGCTGCGTTCTAAAGTTAGCGGAGGTACTCCTGCGTATAGCTATAATTGGTCAGGCGGTTCTGCTGTTGATTCTGCAACAGTTAGTCCAACAACAAATACAACATATAATCTCACGGTCATCGACGCAAATGGCTGTCAGGCATCCGCTACAAAGACAATAACGGCAATAGTCGTGAAAGGCATAACAAACATGGACAACATTCTTATCTGTCACAAATCAAATTCACAAACGAATACGCTGGAAGTTGCTCAAAATACCGTTTTTGATCATCTATCTCACGGCGATCTTTTGGGTAGTTGTAATACTTCAAATTCACCGGCTGAACTTGTCGTTACCGGATTTCCAAATCCGTCATCAGGTTCTTTCATAGTTACGATAGAAGGAGGTAATGTATCAGAAATAATAAGCGTGAAAGTAACTAATATGAGTGGCCGGACAGTTGAACAAATAGACAATTTGTTTACGAATCAATCATTTAGAATAGGGCATAAATATTTGCCCGGCCTTTATTTTCTTGAAGTGTTTCAGGGCAACAGGAGAAAATCAATAAAATTGCTAAAACTGTATTGATTGTAAGTTCAAAGAAAGCGGCGATTGGGATATTCCGGCCAAATTGGTAAGAACTTACCATTAGCAACTTACTATTATATGATTGATCTTAAAAACGGAAGTAACCGCTTTCGGGTGATGTAACAATTTTCAAATAATGTTAATACTTCACAAGAGGTAATTTGCGGTCTCGTATTTTGTTCAATAAAGATAAAACTGCACAAGGTCTCATGTATGAGAAAAGGGTCCTGTAAAAAGTGCGACGCGAGAAAAGTTTTATCAGCGCTCAATTGCCGGGTCCCGGAAAATAAAAAAGCAAAAGAATTTATTGCCGACCGATGATAATTGAAAACTTCTGCTATTATTATTATTATATGCACTATTTAGCCGAGCAGTGCTGATACCTCATTTGGTTTGTATCACTTACATGGTAACCAACACATTAGCGAGGTAAGTTTTCTTTTCAGTACTACTTTTAAGAACTTGTATTTTTCATCTTATTCTTTAAGGTGATCTCAATTTATAAACCTTTAGCTTTTATCAGTAAAATATCAAAACGATGAAAAAAAATAACCTCACCCTCAAACTTTTGTTCCCTTTCCTTGTTGCTTTCGTTTTCTCTGCCTGCGAAAAAAATAACACTTCTCCGGTCTCACCAAGGAATGCTCTTTCAGTAAAAAATTTATTAGGCGTTTGGGATATGAGCCTTCCGGAAACAACTCCGGATGGCATTTTTGTATGTAATGGCACTTTAATTAGAACCTATGAAAATCTGGAATGGGCATATCTCGAATTTAAAGAACATGATGTATTCGCAACGGGCAAATTAAAACCTGTCGGTTGGGATAGGGGAAGTACTTGCTCCGGTTCAAAGTCATATTCAATAAATGATGCAGAACATTTATTGATAATAGAAAATGGACAAAGCGGAATTTTTAAATACACCTTAAGCGATAATGGCACTAAGCTTGTTTATACAATTCTTGAACGGGGCCAGGTCTCCGATTATCCAAATGGCGCTTTTGAAACATACTATAAAAGAACTTTAAACTTCTATGCAAGGGTCAGGCAGCTAAAACAACCTAAGTCGGGAGATTGTTGGGCAACTGCTCTTACTATACTTTATTCCTGGAAGTACAACGATAATGCTATTTCAATCCAGGATGTTTTAAAGAAATATGGAGAGAAATATCTTTCGTTATTTAGAAATAACAGCGGAATTACTGCTGCGGAAGAAAAAGAGCTTTACAAGGTTGTGAACCTTTCGGTAATTCAGGGATTAAATCCGACAATTCAACACTGGTATGAATTACTATCGAAACATGGACCTTTATCTATAACAGTTGATGCTGCTCCTCCAAACGGCACTATTCATGCTCTGGTTATAAACGGCTTAAGGGGAGATGGCAAGCCAGCAACAACATATATTACTTATGTTGATCCCTGGGACGGCAAAGAAAATACTCTTCCATTCACTGAATTTATAAAACTTTATGAAGGGGCTGCTAAATGGCCCTTACAAATAATTTATTGGCCTTAGTCATAATCTTAATGGTCCGGTAGTGTCTCAGTTACTGAGACACTACCGGATGTTCTGCTTTCTTAATGTACTGCTTTATCTTTTATCTGGTGGAAGTTTAATTGAGCTGCTTTCGAATTGTGTTTATTTTATGTAATCCTACCTCAGTAAGTGTGCGACGTAATTCTGTTGCTTATATCTATTCAAGAGCTTTATTGTTTTGGCTTATTCACAAGACATTAGATGCCTTTTGGTTTGCCGTAAAATTGAGTGACCCCGCAAGTCTAACGGGGGGTCACAACGATGATGCTATGTAAACAAATGCCGGTTCCAAAAAAACTGCTTACCGCGATATCTATCGGAGCAAGTCTGAGGGCAGGCGCTACCTGTCATTCACGGATTCAATGTCTCATAAAAGCAATATTGCCCGGCTCATAAAAGTTTTCTTCGGAATGAATTTTTAAAAGTTAATAGCAGCAGGTTACACTAGTGAAAAGCAGTTTAATCCTCACACTACCAGCACAAACCCCGCCCTGTAATAGGGTGTGTATTTCTTTTTCATTTCTAACTGTGCGGAGCGGAGCGCTTGCCTGGCTGTTTGGCCGGTTAACCAGTTTTTATAAAACATTTTCATTAGATCCATTTAGTCTCTTTATCGTGTATTGGCCACTAACTCAGCATCATCTATTTTGCCGCTGCCATTTTTAAATGCAATGGGGGAAACCCATTTGAAAATTCATTTGTTGCAATTTGCAAGTGCTGCGGACCTTTACCATCCGAAAGCTTCTAATCTCCTCATTAAATGAGTTAATAATTTTAGCATTTTGGATATATAGAAAATCTTTAAAACGGATGAGAAAAGCAAGGAATGAGCTATTAATATCAAAGTGCTGTAAGCGCTGTATTTATTCATTTCTAAAACTTTTTGTTATGAAACCTCATCTGTTTTTCTCACGCATTTCACTGCTTACATTTTTTTTCTTTTGCCCTCCTTTAGTTCATTCCCAAATTCTCATTGGCCCAAAGGCCGGCATTAATTTTTCTTCATGGCATGGTACTGGTTCTGAAGGTAGCAGGCAAAAAAATGGCTTGCATATCGGAGCTGTGTTTCAGATCCCGATTAATGATGAATTGGCTTTTGTACCTGAATTGGAATATTCAATGGAGGGTGTTAATACTGAAGATGTTGGTGGTTTGCGGGTTAACCTTAATTATGTAAATATTCCTCTTCTAGTTAGGGGATTATCTTCAAAATTCTATTATGAAGGCGGAATTCTTTTTGGTTATCTTTTAAACGCTCAGGGCAAGATTGGTGGGGTGAGTGCTGATATAAATGAACTTTTTAAAAAAGGAGATTTTGCCTTTGTGGGCGGATTCGGTTATCGAAGTCCTAAAGGACTTGGCTTTGGCGCCCGTTATAATTTCGGCTTTGCCAATGTTAGCAGTGATAAGGAAAGTGTTGTTGCCAACGGTGTTTACCAGCTTAGTATGTTTTACCTTTTTAATCCCAAACGGAAAAATAAATAAGAATTGCTTCTAGCTTTTTTAGTTGATAAAATTTCTTGGTCCAAACTTTGATATTTAGTCCTATCTAAACATCCTTGCAATCCGTCTTCACGTTAAATAAATCAATAGTTCAGCCTTTCTTTAGGAGAAATTATTTCAAAAAGGATGAAAAATCGGAAGGTTGAACTATTGATCAAAGTATACAAGTGCTATTCGCGTTATTATTCATTCATTAAATTTTTAGATATGAAAAGTTATCTCTTTTTCTTTATGCTTATTTTGCTTTCCAGCTGTGCAACTAAAGTTATTACCACGCAAATTAAGCCTCCCTCAAAAAAAAATCAGCTACAAAAGTGGCCATATTTAATCAGAATGACAAGGTTAGCCAGCCCTATGAAGTCATAAGTGTTGTTTCTGTTGTAGGTGCACGCTCTAATGTTGCTATTTTCAATAAAATAAAATTCGAAGCTGCTAATCTCGGAGCCGATGCCGTCGTAGGATATTACGAGGGAAACTCGAAATACGTTAGGAATGTTGTTAAATGGGGCAGCGGGCTGGCAGTTCGGTTTGTTGCAAATAGCTCAACTGATACTTCTTTCTACAAGGTATCTGCTTCAATCCCTCATGCCCGCATATTAGAAAAACAAAGGTCTGAAAAGAGAAATATTGCCAGTGATAGTATAGTCAGACTTTTATCGCAGGAGATGCTTACTCGCAAGGGATATTATGCGTTTTTGGTTAATGACTCTGTTCCTCCCTTTGTTTTTAATCCCTCTGTCAATCGGAATGTAGCCAAACCTACGTATAGTCAACAATCGGATCTTATTCTTGCATTGGCACTTATAGATAAGCTAAGATTTCTGCCGGTATCGCAAGTTTTGAATCAAATACAATTGAAGCCACTCTTTATTCGCAAGACGATCATAAGGCTATCTGGAAAGATTCTGCTAAAAAATCAGTCAGGTCTTTGGGGTTGCTCAATACAATTGGCTCCGATAAAGGCAATACAATAATGTCTTTATATAAAGCCTTGAAGGAATTATCTAAATCTCTTCCCGCTGCTTCTCTCAAATAACGATTGACGTGAACTTTTGATACAAGGTCATTTATTCTTTTATCTTTTACATTCTTAATGTCATGAAACCTAAATTTATCTCCCGTGCTATTCTTTTTATTTGCTGCATGATTTACTATCAAATCAGTTTTTCACAAGCTGATACTGTAAGCAAGCCCGTTTCATTCAGCGTTGGCTCGGGTATGGTAAGCGGCAATGACTATTCAACCTCCCTCAAAAATTATTTCAATTATAATGTATTCGGCTTCAAGGGCTGGATAAACTTTGAACTTGGATTGAACGTACATGCCATCCGCCGCCTGACGTTAACTTCCAATGTAAAGTGTCTTGTTAGCAGAGGGAAAGTTGTTTATACGGGTTTGATGTTCATGAGAAGGTCAACATTATTTTGTTGCCTGGCGTAACGGCAAAATATGCTTTATTAGAAGATTGTGAAGGACTATATTTGTTGATGGGGTATTAATGTTAGTGTTTGTACTTCCGATCTTGGAGGCTTTAAATTTACATCGGCCGGAATTGCCAAACAACTTTCTTTAGTTTACGAATTTGCTGGCGGCTACAAAAAAAACCGTAATAAGGTTTTTATAAAAAATGTTACAGGAATTAAACTGGGATTCATGTGTGGATACCTGTTAAGTTTACCAATAGAACAGACACCAAAACACAGAACTTCGGCGGATTTTCCATTACAATTAGCAATGAATTGTAAAAATAATTACATCTTGTGAAGCCGCATGTCAGTATTAAAGGCTTTACACATTAAACAATTTAAATTTGGCAATATGGAGCTGAGATTCTTTTACTACAGCGCCATATCAAACTATCACTAAAAGGCGGCAGCCTAAATAATAAGCCCTGATGATTCGGTATTTTATTTATATGATCACGTCATATTTATATGATTACGTGGGACCTTCACCCCTTTCGACCAGGGCAGCAGCGACCCGGCAAACCCTGGCTAAACCCCTTTATATGCCCAGGAAACATAAAGGCATGATAATATTTAGAGGGACCGGGTTTTGCTTTTCATGTGATCATCGTTGCTACTCAATCCGTTAATTGGAAGTGCCTCGCTGGAACCTCTGTTCCCCCTTCGCTAAAACCTTACTATTCGCCTAATTTTTTTAATGTACCTTAAAAATCCACCGCCTTTGGCGGTGGTATTATACTGAGGGCTATGCCTTAACTTTTTGGTAATGGCTGCAAGTAAATATAGGAAGTTATCGCATGTTGTATTTAAGTGTGATTATCATATTGTGTGGACACCAAAGTATCGTTATCGTGTCTTGTTTGGCGAGGTGAAAGCATTAGTAGAAAATGATATTGAGATGCTTTTTAAATGGAAAGGAGTAGAAGTATTGGAAAAAAATGTTCAATCAGACCATATTCACTTAGTTTGCAGCCCGAAAGGGCTTTTTGTCCCCATTACTTTCCAATCACCAATTAGCCCGAAAAATATTTTATTTCTATATCCTCAAACCCTTGCCAGATAGGCATCTTATTTACTCGCCGAAATGCTTTGGTCTGTTAATTGCTTGATGAGCCATCATTGCTTTCAATGGTTAAGGGTTATAGTAAAGAAATTCTTTTATCAAACCTTACGTTTTACAAATCTCTTTGCCGCCATTGTAGAATATAGACCTTACCACAACCTAAAATGTTTCATCAAAATTTTAATGGCAAACCTTGCAGTCCAGGCACAGAAATAATAATAGAAGGTTTTTCCAAAACACACGATTTATAGATATTCAAGGTTGGGTTTTAACAATTAATTTTTTATTCAAGCAATACAAAAGCCGCCCAATAATAAGGCGGATACTTTTCTTTCATTTTCAGTTGGGCCAACCGTAAGGCATCGTTGGCCGTATTCCCATCAAGCAGGTTTTTGTAAAAAAGTGTCATTAATTCCATTGTTTCATTATCCGGAACCTGCCATAGACTCATTAAAATTTCCTTCACACCTGCCATTTTAAATGCCCTTTGCAATCCAATTATTCCTTCATGCCGTTCTATATCACCCAAAGCGGTTTCACAGGCACTTAAAACAACAAGATGGGTATTGGTCAAATTTAGACGGGATATTTCATCTGCCCTTAAAATTCCATCATCCTGATCAGAAAGTTCATCTATATCTTTCCATTTTTTATTTGCACCCGCTACAACTAATCCACTTCTAAACATTGGATTTCCTGTTGATCCGGAGATTGTATTTATTGTTCCCGTCGGATTTTCATCTGGTATTGGAAAATAGAAGCCATGCGTAGCTAAATGAAGCAGGGGGGGACTTTTTCCATCCAAAGCTTTAAAACGCTCTTCATTGGCATTAATTCCGCTATCAATTGTTACAGGTACTTTAGCTTCATAAAAGATGGCTTTAAGATTTTCGATTTCATGTTTAGTTCCGGGCAACTTTTTCCAATTGCCAAATGAAATAGCCCTGCTGGCAGTACCATTGGCTTTATTATATGACTTGGTTTCTAATTTTAACTGGACATTTCCAACATTGGTTGAGGATGTTTTATCTGTTAAATTGTATTGTATATTACCCCATAAATTTACAGACTCTGGTTTATTATACTTTAGTTCCTGATTACCTATAGTCCTGGTGCTAAGTAATTGGTGAAGCTTATATTTATCTATAAGTAATTCTTCAGCATCAACTT
>JBBRCW010000267.1:0-9721 GCA_038204535.1 Chitinophagales bacterium
CCAGGGAATCAGGAAAAATGGGAGTGACGCATGTTTCGTGTCGCTCAAACTTTGAAAACATCGAATCTTTCTAGGGTTATCAGCTTAAGCTTTACAATTCAAATGTTTGTAAATGCATCTTGGTAAATTAATTGCTGCGTATTCAACAATAAACATTCAATATTTCGGGGGTAAGTTTCGGCAGGGCATAACGAATGACAAACTCTCTCAGGATAGGAGGTTAATCCCGATGGATTTTTCCGGTGTTATCGTGAAATTTCTTTAACAGTGTAAAAATTGATTCCCAAGTCATCGGCTTCTTTAATAATTCGCCTTAAAGTTGTAAGTGAAGTGCTGAATTTGGTATCTGAACGGTCGATGTGGTGGGCAACCAACACCAGGCAAACATTATTTTCGAAGGCATTGTGCACCAATTGTAAGATCACTTTCATATCCCTTTTGCTGGATTCATCGATGCCCAGGCCATATAAAATGCCGTTGTCTGACACCGTTGCCATGCTGCGGGTATAATTGTTGGTGCCATTTAAAGCCCTCACGCTTTTAAAATATTCTAGCAGTTTATTGTCGAGGCTGGCATTGTGCTGCCCATATGGATAGGCAAAAGTAACAGGATGAAAGTTGTCGGCATGCATGCGGTCAAGTCCAATTTCAATTTCGTTTCTCATCAGCTTTTCCATACCAACGTTATTTACGTATTTCACCATATTATAGTGATTAGTAGAATGGAAGGCTATTTCGTGCCCATGCCGCAGCAATATTTTAAGCTTTTGAACCTGCTGCTTGTTTAGCTGTTGGTAATTTGAAATGTAATAGGTTGCCTTTACTCCAAAGGAATCGAACAAAGGCATGCAGGTGAACCATTCATCCACCGAATTGTCGTCGAAGGTAAGGGCAATACCGGCCCTGGTTAATTTGCCTTTTACCTCCATCCTGGTACAACTGCAAAAAAACAATACGCTTAAAACGAAAATTCCCGTGCTAAATAATTTCTTCATAACTGCCTTTCTTACAAAACTTTGGAATCCTGCCTATATTAAGACGCAACATTAGGAGAAATGTTGTTTCCGGAAAAATCAGGCAGATTAAATTTTCTTAAGATTATATGGTGCAATTATGTGCCTATGGAATTGATTTACATTCATTGAAATAAAAAAAGACCATTTTACAATGGCCTTTCAATTTATTTATTACAGGGATTTAAAAATCAACTGGCTGGTCAGTTTAACTGGAATTGCTGGTTTTTCAGGATTTGTTCATCCTCTTTCACCTTCTGTTCCCATAACCAGGCGGTCCGCATCATTTCATCCAGGTCGTATTTTATTTTCCATTCCAATCCGTTAACGGCATGTTCGTTGTTGGCATAAATGGCAACAACATCGCCGGGTCTTCTTGGCCCGAGTTTATAATTTAATTTGACAGAGCTAACTTTCTCAAATGCGTTGATGGCTTCCAAAACGGTATAGCCATTTCCGCTTCCAAGGTTAAAAATTTCGCAGTTCGACAAAGACTTTTCGCCCATCATATATTGTAAAGCAAGTGTATGCGCATGAGCGATATCCGAAACATGAATATAATCTCTTACGCAGGTACCATCGCGGGTGGGATAATCTTTTCCAAAAACAGTCAGCTCTTCAATTTTTCCAATGGCTGTTTGTGTAATGGCGGGCACCAGGTTAGCGGGTTTACCCAGTGGTAATTCGCCAATTAAGATAGAAGGGTGGGCGCCAACCGGATTGAAATATCGTAGCAAAACTGCTTTTGCTGTTCCATTTTTAACCACCCATTGCAATATATCTTCTCCCATTTGTTTGGTGGCGCCATAAGGAGATTCGGCGGATTTTATGGCCGAGTTTTCTGTTACCGGCAGGCTGTTGGGATTGCCATATACTGTGCAACTGGACGAAAAAACAAAATGGGGAACTTCAAACTCCTCTACACATTTCATTAAATTAATGAGCGAAAAAAGGTTGTTTTCAAAATACATCAAGGGCATTTCAACAGACTCGCCAACTGCCTTATAGGCTGCAAAATGAATGATACCCGCTATGTCTTCGTTTTCCTGAAAAACTGCCCGGGTGTCGTTATAATCTTTCAGATCAACATTATAATTTTTTACCTTTTTGCCGGTAATTCTTGAAATACCATCTAAAAGATATTTGGTCGAACGCGAATTGTCGTCGATTGAAATTACGTCGAAGCCGTTTTCAATCAGGTCAACAATAGTGTGCGAACCAATATATCCGCAACCGCCAGAAACAAGAATTTTAGACATAGAATTATTTTAATATCTATTGCAAAATAATGCAATTAAGGCATAAATTAGACGAAGGCGTGATTTTACACGAATATGCGAAAGATGAAAAAGAAGATTGCGGCCAATAAAGCACTTACGGGAATGGTTAATATCCATGCCCAAAGAAGGTTAACAGTAACGCCCCATCTTACCGCCGAAAGTCGTTTAGTTGCACCCACGCCAATGATTGAACCTGTAATGGTATGTGTGGTACTAACCGGAATTTTAAAATGTTCGGTCATAAATAGCGTAATGGCTCCGGCAGTTTCAGCGGCTACGCCTTCAAGCGGGGTAACCTTGGTAATGCGGGTTCCCATGGTTTTAACGATTTTCCATCCGCCGCTCATTGTACCCAGCGCTATGGCTAAGAAACACGAAATAGGCACCCAATCGGGCACTTGGCTAAAGGTTGTAATGTAGTTGCTCGATATCATGGCTACACCTATCAAACCCATTACTTTTTGAGCATCGTTACCACCGTGGCCAATACTAAAAGCTGCGGAGGAAACAAGTTGTAACCTCTTAAACCATTTATCTGCCCTGTATGGATTAGACCTTTTGGAGATGTGTACTATTAAGATTGTAATAACAAAAGCTATGATCATGCCAATTAACGGAGCGAAAATAATAAAGGCTATAATGGGCACTACCTTACTGGCCACAATAACGTTTAATGTTTTATAATGGGCGACAGCGCCCCCAATCAGGCCCCCGATAAGCGCATGAGACGAACTGGAGGGTATGCCAAACCACCAGGTGATCAAATTCCAGGTAATCGCGGAAAGCAGCCCTGCAAAAATTACATACAGGGCTAATGGGTCGCCTTTGGTGATGATAACGCTCTTGGCAATGGTATCGGCAATTCCAAAGCCGCCAATAATATATTTTGAAATAAAAAATGCAGAAAAGTTAAAGAATGCAGCCCAGACCACCGCCTGGAAAGGTGTTAAAACTTTAGTAGAAACAATGGTAGCTATTGAATTGGCAGCATCGTGAAAACCATTAATGTAGTCGAAAATAAAAGCAAATATGATAATGATGATCAAAAAGATGGTCATGCTTATTTTTTAGCGATGTTTATGGAGCTAAAGAGAATTTAGGCGTACTTAACGATGATTGACTCTATCACATTGGCAGCATCTTCGCATTTGTCGGTAGCGATCTCCATTACCTGGTATATTTCCCTTTTTTTAATTACTTCTTTAAAATCATTCTCGTGGTTAAATAATTTTTCAATGCTCAGGTCAAAAATATCGTCGGCCTGGTTCTCAATGTCATTCACCCTTACCAGTGCTTCGGTAATCAGGCGCAGGTTTTTCATGTCGCGCAATTCTTTAACCGCGCTCTGTATATGAATTGTGCCCTGCTCAATTAATTCAGCCATTTTTTGAATGCCGGTATCGTTGGGGTTTACCCTGTAGAAGTTTATTTTTTTTGCTGATGCATATATATAGTCTGCGATATCATCCAGGGCCGATGCCAGGTAATGAATGTCTTCGCGATCAAACGGAGTAATAAAGTTTCTTCCCAACTCGGTAAATATCTTGTGGGTATGATCGTCGTTTATATGTTCAAGATCTTCCAGCTGAGTTGTCAGGCTTGCTCTCTTATCGTAATCGGGCTCGTTTACAAGTTGTTTTAACACCTTGCCCATTTTGTGGACGGTGACTGCAACATCTTCAAATAACTCGTAAAAGATTTTGTTTTTAGGCATAAATAATTTGCCAAACGAATTGAGTCCCATGCTTAAGATTTTCGCAAAAGTATAATTATGATAGGTAGATGCAGGTAAAAGTTTTTTCTTAATAATAAGATAATATAGAAAAATTGGAAAATTTACTTTTGTATTATAAGGATTATCAATCTTTTATAAAAATGGGTGACAGGTGGCTGGTAGAATTGCCGTTGGTAATATTCTGATAACATTCACGTAACATACGCGAAACATAGGCCGGGTAATTTTGCCGCATGAAATCAAAACTTATTTCCGTAAAGGCTGCTATCGTGCTCTTTACAACATTGCTTTTATCTATTTCATCTTTTTCACAATCATTCAAAATCAGCGGTAAAATATTTAACAATCGCAATGAGCCTTTAGTCGGCGTATCAATAAAGGTTAAAGGAACAGACCGTGGCGTATCATCAGATGTTGATGGTAATTTCTCCCTTTCGGTAAGTACCGGCAAAAAAATCAGCCTTGTATTGTCTGCCATTGGTTACGAAGATAAAAATATGGAAGGGCTTACACCCGGTGCGGACGATATATCCATCTTAATGGAATCTGCGGCAAAAACATTGGAAGGAGTAACCGTTAAATCTTCCTCTACAAAAAAAGAAACCATCAATTCATTAATCGCTTATCAAAAAAACACCAGTACGGTAGCGCAGGTTGTTTCTGCTGAATCTATAAGAAGGTCTCCGGATAAAAACACAGGTGAAGTTTTAAAAAGGGTTTCAGGCACCAGCATACAGGAAGGAAAATACCTGGTAGTGCGTGGTTTGAGCGACCGGTACAACCAGGCTATGCTGAACGGTGTATTAATGGGCAGCACGGAGCCCGACCGTAAAACTTTTTCATTCGACATTTTTCCGGCGTCGATGATAGATAATATTATTATTAATAAATCTTTTGTTCCGGAATTGACCGGTGAATGGGCTGGCGGATTGGTGCAGGTAAATACCAAAGACGTTCCCAACAAGAATTTTCTGGATGTGCAGATCGGCACAGGTTTTAATACCCAAACCATCGGCAGCGATTTTTATACTTATAAGGGCGGTAAATACGACTTTCTGGGTTTAGATGATGGCACCCGTTCGCTACCAGCCAGCCTGCCGACTAAAAGTAACCTTGGCGGATTAAACCAGGCCCAGAAAACTGAATATGGCAAATCATTTGAAAACATATGGTCGTCAGAAAAGAATAGCAACAACTTTTTGCCTGTTCTCAACAAAAGTGTTCAGTTGAGCGGCGGGTTTAATAAGCGGTTCAAAAACAATTATAAACTGGGGGCCATCTTTGCAGTCAACTACAACCAATCGAACAAGCGCACCGAATTCGATAACCGCATTTATTCTATTCAAAACAACGTAGCTTCTGTAAACTTCGACTACTATAACAACAAATACAGCCAGGATGTGCTTTGGGGAGCGCTGGGTAACCTAACGTTGCAAATGGGCAACAATCATAAGATATCGTTTAAGAACTTATTAAACGTTAACTCCACCAATTACGTTACCCGAAGAACAGGTAAAGATTTTGAGTTAAATTCTATTACGGGTGAGAACATTCGCGCCAGCGAACTTGCTTTAAAAACCAATACATTTTTTAATACACAGTTGTCGGGCGATCACAACATTCCGGGCCTTCGGTCCAGATTACATTGGTATGGCAGTTTCAATATCTTAGATCAATACATACCAGACCAGCGCCGGTTGCAGTACAACCAGGATGCGGATGTACCCAACGCGCCATTCCTTGCCCTGATCGGCGCTTCAAACACGTCGCAAAAATCGGGCAGCCGATATTATGGTTTCTTAAACGACTATATCTATAACACCGGCGGCGATGTTTCAACGAACTTCCGGTTATTCGATTTTAATCAGACAGTTAAAGCCGGTTATTTCTTCCAGGTTAAAGACAGGATATTCGACTCGAGACCTTTCGCTATTTACATACCTGGCGGAGAAAATAAAACCTTACAGGCATTACCCGAAAGCCAGATATTTAACCCCGCCAACTTTGGAAACGGTTTCGACGACAAATTTGCCTTTAACGAGTTAGGCGGAAGCCAGTACCGTTACATTGCGAACACTATTTTAAATGCTGGTTTCATACAATTCGATAACCAGTTCAGCGATAAAATAAGAGCAGTTTGGGGTGTTAGAGTAGAAGATTACGATCAACTAATAGGAAGTGTGAGGGCAAGCGATCCCCGCCACATTCATAGCCAGGTGCGAGATTTTCTTCCCGGCCTGAACTTTACCTACAAACTGAATGCTAAAACCAACCTTCGCTTATCGGCTTCACAAACCGTTATCCGCCCCGAATTTAGAGAGCTGAGCGATTTTGCCTTCTTCGATTTTGATTTAGGGGCTACCGTAACCGGTAACAAAACGCTGCAGCGCACTAAAATTACCAACTTCGACCTTCGTTACGAACTATATCCAAGAGCCGGTGAGCTAATTACAGTAGGGGTGTTTTATAAATACTTTAAAAATCCCATTGAGCTGTACTTTAACCAGAGCGGCGCCGGAAGCTCAAGCACGTTTAACTACATCAATGCAGACAAAGCAAAAGGTTATGGTGTAGAATTTGAATTTAGAAAGCGGCTCGACTTTACTGAAGCGCTTCGCAACTTCACCTTTCAAACCAACGTTTCGTACATCTTTAACCGTGTTGAACGCGATAATTTTCAACTAAAGCGTCCTATGCAGGGCCAAAGCCCTTATGTGCTTAATGCTGCATTGCAATATGATCTGCCTGAGCTGGGATTGGCTACTACACTGCTGTATAATCAAATTGGTGACAGAATATTGTATGTGGGTGGAAACGATTATCCCCCGGTTTGGGAAGCAACAAGACCTCTATTCGATTTTCAGATTTCCAAGAAGGTAATGAAAAACAAAGCTGAAGTAAAACTAAATGTGTCGGATATATTGAATAGGGTGGCAAACTACTATCACGATCTAAACGATAACAAGCGGTACGATAAAGGAACAGATGCATTGGCCATTAAAAGAATTTACGGAACCAATGTAGGTCTGTCTTTCGCATATAACATCAAATAAAAACACAAACAGTTAATAAAACACAATTATGAAAAAGTTGTTTTTCTTTCTTATTGGCGGCGCCCTTTTAGCAGGCGGTTGCCGTAAAATTGAAGTAGATGGAAATACTGTTGTTACTCAACCGGGTAACACTTCAGAAAATACCATTCTCGAAGGACGGATCACTGCCAACAGAACATTGAAGGCTGATTACGTTTATAAGTTACGCGGCCTGGTGTATGTAACCAATGGCGCTGTTTTAACTATTGAACCAGGTACTAAAATAGTAGGAGAATTAAATAAGAATGGTGGGCTTGTTGTTACCCGCAGCTGCAAGATCATTGCTGATGGTACCGCCGATAAACCAATCGTATTTACTTCTGAAGCATCAACGCCGCAGCGTGGCGACTGGGCCGGGTTGGTAATATTAGGAAATGCCCCTACCAATGCAGCTTTCAATGGCCAGCAAGGCCTTGGCGAAATAGAAGGTGGTATAAACAACAGCGATGGATTGGGCTTATATGGCACACCCATTACCCAACAGCAAAATCCTGCGGATAACAGCGGTATCTTACGCTATGTTCGTATTGAGTATGCCGGTTATGCCTTTTTACCAGATAAAGAGATCAACGGTTTAACTTTTGGCGGTGTAGGCAGCCAGACAGTGGTCGATTACGTACAGGTATCTTACGCCAACGACGACAGCTTTGAGTGGTTCGGCGGTACCGTAAATTGCAAACACCTTATTTCGTTCCGCACATTGGATGACGACTTTGATACAGACAATGGCTATAGCGGAAAGGTTCAGTTTGGTATTGCGTTAAGAGATTCTTCCGTTGCCGACATTAGCAACAGCGAAGCCTTTGAAAGCGATAACGATGCGAACGGAAGTAATCTGACCCCGCAAACCTCGGCCGTTTTCAGCAACATGACAGTGCTGGGACCCAAAGTAACCGCAACCAGTATTGGCAACAGCAAGTTTTTAGGCGCTGCTCAAATTCGCCGTAACTCAACGCTTTCAATATTTAATTCAATTTTTGCCGGATGGCCTAAAGGATTGATCATTGATGGTTCAAAAGGTGTTCCAACCGATCTGAATATAACTGCTACAAATCCCTCGCTATTTGTGCAGGCAAACATTATTGCTGGCTGCGCGCAGCCGGTGGTTTACTCTGCCAGCTCTACGGCGCCAACAGGTTCAACCGATGCTTCTATATTAGCATGGTATAGCACGGCTGCTTTTAGCAACAGCATCTTAACCAACAACACCGATGTTAAGTTAGTTGCTCCATTTAATTATGCGTCTCCTGATTTTAATATTGCAGATGCGGGTTCTCCGGCAGCAAGCGGAGCATTATTTACGCCAACCAAATTAACAGGGTTTACGGCGGTTAGCTACAAGGGTGCATGCGCCGTAGGTGATACGTGGTGGAAGGCATGGACAAAATTCTAAGTAAGAGAAGTGTAGATATAAAAAAAAGCCGCCCGCAATAATTGCGGGTGGCTTTTTTTTATGGCCATTGGATTTGATACTCTTGTCAGTTGTAGTTTTTCTTTTTAAATATTAAAGGGTCACTGACAAATTTAGCTTTCCACCCAGGCCAACTTCAATAATTTTTTGGAGGGTTGAAATTCTTACATCCTTTATATCGTTTTCAACTTTTGAGATATAAGCTTTATTCGTCCCACACTTGTCAGCAAGTTGTTCTTGTGTCATACCTTTTTCTATTCTTGCTTCATGTATCATTGCTCCAAGCTTAAAATTTTCGTAACCCTTTTCAAACTTGTCACGTTTTGCAGTTCCTTTTTCCCCATAGTGATACTCAACAAGTTGAGAAAGTGTTTTAGTATTACTTTTTGCTTTCATAATATTCCTCCTTAATTTTTAATGCTTTTGTTATTTCCTGTTTAGGCGTTTTTTGTGTTTTTTTCTGAAATCCATTTGCCAGGACAACTAATTTTCCCTCATCAAAAAAGCAGAAAATCCTGAAGATATCGCTGCCGGTTTGAACACGAATTTCATAGAGGCCATCTGTTCCTTCAATATGCTTTAGGTAAGTTTCAGGAACTTGTTTTACTTCTTCTATCAGTAAAAAAGTCCAAAATATCTTCTCCCTTACTTTAGTTCTTTGTTTAGACAAGAAATCTTCAAAGTAGTTCTTGAAGGTTATAATTGTCCTGTATTTTGCTGTTTCACTCACTAATGCAAAAGTACAAAAAAAGTAGTCTTAAAGGACAACTGTATTTTATTAATAGTAGTTACCAATAGGCGTACGAAAAAATAAAGCTTATGTTAGGTATTTGCAGTGGCAGGGGCTTCAGGGTACTCCCGATTTTCGGGACCGGGAACAAATGCTTATTTAAAAACTAATGAACAAAATATGTTTTACAGCCAAATAGATAACGTCTAGCCAGGATCTGCAGAACCATAACGAAACAAAGCCGACGGCAATAACTACCAGCCCTGATATTGCAAAGCCAGTATTGGACTGGATGTTTTTGCAAACCACTAAACATGCCAAACGCTTAATATTTACATAACCTAACGGTAATATTGCGGCAATATGCAATGCGTAATTTGCATAAACTCCAAATCATGGTAACCCTGCACGATACCCAAATATCCGATAAATGCCATCTGCAGCTTTTTAAAAGCGTCGC
>JBBRCW010000268.1:0-9709 GCA_038204535.1 Chitinophagales bacterium
CCACACCCTAGCCTACCAGGAGCAAATGCCCATGCGCGGCTTTGAATCAACGGTAGATAACCGGCTTAACTTCGGGCTTGGCCAAACCACCCTTATCGATTCGGTAGTGGTAAAATGGCCCGGTGGCAAACAAAACATACTGCGCAATGTAAAGCCCAATAGCTGGTTAATAGTAAAACAAAGCGAGGCAACGGCGCCAACGCCATCCTTACCCCCGCCGCCGGTAAAAAAAATATTTACCGAAAGCAAAAGCAATTTTGGTATCAACTTTCAACACCATGAAAACGACTTTGTTGATTTTGACCGCGACCGGATGATCTTCCAGATGCTGTCGGCCGACGGCCCCCGCATGGCCAAAGGCGATGTAAACAACGACGGGTTGCAAGACCTGTTTATATGCGGCGCCAAAGACCAGCCGGGCGCACTGTACATACAATCACCCTCGGGCCACTTTACCAAAAGCAACGAAGCCCTGCTACAAGCCGATGTGCTAAGCGAAGACACCGACGCCTTGTTTTTTGATGCCGATGGCGATGGTGATGCCGACCTGTATGTATGCAGCGGCGGCAACGAATATCCGCCCAATTCCATCGCCCTCATCGACCGGTTATACATCAATATAGGAAAAGGACAATTTGTAAAATCACCGCAGGTATTGCCCTCTTATATCTTCGAAAGCAGCAGCTGTGTACGGGCAGCCGATTACGATGGCGATGGCGACCTTGACCTGTTTGTAGGCGTACGTTTAAAACCCTTCAGTTATGGCTTTGCCTGCAAAGGCTATGTGTTGCAGAATAATGGCAAAGGCTTGTTAACAGATGTAACCAGCCAGGTAGCCCCTGCACTGATGCAGGCCGGCATGGTAACCGATGCCGCCTGGTTCGATTATGATAAAGATGGACATCCCGACCTGGTGGTGACCGGCGAATACATGCCATTGAGGTTGTTTCACAACCAGGGTGGCCGACTAATTGAAACCACCACGCAGGCCGGTTTGGCCAACAGCAACGGCTGGTGGAACCGCATACAGATAGCCGATGTAAATGGCGATGGTTATGCAGATATCGTAGCGGGCAATCACGGGCTAAACTCCCGCTTTAAAGCCAGCGAAGCAAAACCGGTAAGCATGTATGTAAGCGACTTCGACGGCAATGGCAGCGTAGAACAAATCATAACCTGCTACAATAAAGACAGCGCTTATCCCATGGCACTGCGGCACGACCTGGTAAGCATACTTCCCTCCTTAAAAAAGAAATACCTGAAGTATGCCAATTACAAGGAGCAAACCATGGAAGACATCTTTACACCACAACAGCTGCAGCAGGCGGTTAGGCTGCAGGCCTTTACCATGCAAAGCAGTGTATTCATAAACAGTGGCAAAGGCGTCTTTCAACGCAAGGCGTTGCCAATGGAGGCGCAGTTGTCGCCCATGTTTGGCATAGCGGCCGATGATTTTGATAAAGATGGGAAAATGGACATATTAATGGGCGGTAACTTTTATCAATCGAAACCCGAAGTGGGCATATACGACGCCAGCTATGGCACGCTGTTAAAAGGCGATGGCAAAGGAAACTTTACAGCGGTGAAGCCTGGAAACAGCGGCATTAATATCAGGGGCGCCGTACGGGATATAATGGCTTTGCGTGCTGGTAAGCATACCATTTTGGTTTTTGCATTAAATAATAATCTGCTAAAGTTTGAAGTTTTGAATTAGCTTTTGTAAAGCCGAACGAAATAAAAAGCCTTCAGCACTCTTACTAACTTTTGCAACAATGCCTTAATAAAAGACAACATGAAAAAAATGATCGGTTTTGCAATTGTGTTGGCAACCATTATTCCCTTTGCCGGTACGCTTCGTGCCCAGGCGAAGGATGGGAAACAGCCCTCCTTCACCTCCCTTTTTAATGCAAGGAATTTGAATGGATGGTATTCCTTTTTACCAACCAAAGGCCGAAATAATGATCCTGAAAATGTTTTTACGGTGCACGATGGCATGTTGCACATTTCGGGTAAAGAGTTCGGCTACATAGCGACCAACAAAACCTACGGCAATTTTCACCTTGCCGTTGAGTTTAAATGGGGTGTAAAGAAATATCCGCCCCGCGATGCCGATACTATTAAAAGAGATAACGGCATTTTATTTTTCGTATCTCCGGCGGCAAAAGATACCGTTTGGCCACGTTCTATTGAATGCCAGGTGCAGGAAGGCGATGTAGGAGATATCTGGTTGATAGGTGGCGCAACGGTAATAAAGGAAGGCAAAAGATCTGAACCAAAAGATTACAATAGAATACAAAAGACAGCCGATGGCGAACAACCCACCGGTGAATGGAACAGGGTGGAAGTTATAGTGAAAGACAGACACATAAAATACCTTGTAAATAGTATACTGGTCAACGAGGCAGAAGATGCTAATTTAGGAGCTGGCCGGATTATGATTCAATCTGAAGGGGCTGAAATATATTATCGTAAAATAGAGATTCAAACATTCTAGCGGCCCCAGCAGCATTATTGTCAGTTTTACAGTTATCTTTAAACGCATTAATGGCGATGGCGATAAAGAACAGAGCCTTTGTGTTGATAAAGCTTTGGCTTTCTGCGGGCAATAAAAAAGCAGTTAAAAGAACAATTAGATTTTTAGGTCTGAAATTATAACATCGGGCATTTAAACTTGACAAGGGATAAAAAAGTGAGTAAGTTTTTTTTAACCAGGCTGAATTACTACTATGAAGCGTACGTTCCCGCCGAGGCGGGAATATTGTACTTTTTATTTATTATTGAACAAAGCGAAAAAGTCACTAATTTATCCTTTGCAAACTATATAAGTGAATACTTTATTCCTGGATTTTTAAATAGGTGTGAAAAAAGTTTTTAATTTTTAAATGTTCTCAACATTCCATAAAACTTGCATATGAAAGTGTTTTTATTAAGACAGGTTTCTGCCGCCAGAAACGTGAAACGATTGATTGGATTAATGATTGCATTGGCTGTTGCCCAATGGCCTTTGGCTCAAAACAAGGTTGACCTCAGTTCGTTAACTTTTAGTGAACACCCTACTTCCAATTGGCACATTGCCGGCGATGTTAGGGCCGATCTTAACAAAAATGATGTACTGATCTATTCTCCCGGAACCGGCATTTTAGTAAGCCAGGCCGAAGATGGAAAACATGGCAGTGATTTAATTTTTAACACATCGCATGGCGATGCCGACCTGGAACTTGATTTCATGATGGCGAAAAAATCAAACTCGGGTATTTACCTGCAGGGCGAATATGAAATTCAATTGTTGGATAGCTGGGATGTAGTAAACCCTTCAAGCGGTGATGTTGGTGGAATTTATGAACGTTGGAATGATGCTAAGCCAAACGGTCAGCAAGGCTTTGATGGGCACGCTCCCCGGCAGAATGCCGGCCGGGCGCCGGGCCTTTGGCAGCATATGAAAATATCTTTCCAGGCGCCACGGTTCGATGATTTGGGTACCAAAACCGAAAACGCAAAAATCACCCGCGTCGAACTGAATGGGGTGACCATCCAGGAAAACGTTGAACTTTCTGGTCCAACCCGGGGAGCGCTTAATGCCAATGAGGTTGCCAAAGGACCTTTAAGAATACAGGGCGATCATGGGCCGGTTGCGTTCCGCAATATAGTGCTCACTTCTTACGACAACCCCAGGCCGGAATTGGTAAACCTTAAATATTCCGTTTACAAGGGTAAGTTTGACGGTACACCAGATTATAAAAAACTGCCACCCGAAGCTGAGGGTACTTCGGTAATTCTTTCGGCAAATGTGAGCAATATACCCAATGAATTTATGCTTAAATATACCGGAACGCTTATAGTAAAAAAAGCTGGCGAATACCGGTTTCGTTTACGGCCGTCCGGGGGTATAGGCAATTTAAAAATCAATAACCAGGTGGTTATTCCCTTTAGCAAACAACAGCCTGCTACAATAAATTTACCGGTAGGAGATTTGCCGGTTGAAATTGAATATTCGAAGTACGTTAATTGGGCTAAACCCGGATTAATGCTTACAGTTGCAGGCGCCGGTGTAAGGGAAACGCTCATAAGTGATTTTAATTCAATCGATGGCGAGCAGGCCGATCCGATACTGGTAAATGCCCCTGTCAATACCATTCTTCGAAGCTTTACCGATATCGATACCTTCAGAGTTACCCATGCGGTAAATGTTGGCAGCGATCGCCAGGTGCATTATACCTACGATTTGGATAATGGTATGATTGTGCAGGTTTGGAGGGGTGGCTTTTTAGATGCAACCCCCATGTGGCATTCAAGAGGCGATGGCTCATCAAGGGCGTTGGGTTCAGTAATTCAGTTTGGTCATCCAGAGCCGGCCATTAAAATGCTTTCGTCTGAAAATGAAGCCTGGACTGCTGACACTACCGGTTTGGGTTACAGGCCCAAAGGCTATGTGCTCGACGATAGTTCGCGTCCCACCTTTCGCTACCTCCTTCACGATAATATGATTACCGACGCCATTAGAGTACTGCCGGGCAACCATGGCCTGCATCGTGAAATAACGATGCAGTCTCCATCGAACGGAATGTATATGTTACTGGCCAAAGGGGCCACTATCGAAAATCCTGAACAAGGCCTGTTCCTGGTGAATGATAAGACTTATTACATCCAGCTGGATGATGCCGGCGCTTCAAAGCCTGTTATCCGCAACATAAACGGAGTCAAAGAATTGATCGTTCCGATACAAAATAAATTCAGCTATTCCATCCTCTATTAAAATATCGCCTTATGAATGCTTTTGTAAAAACATTAAAATATACACATCGTTCCATTCTATTCTTTATGGCAATGGCCTTTGCAATGCAGGGCTGGTGCCAGAGCGAATCGCCAAGGGAGGAAGACTTTTTTAAAATTATGCGGGTACCCGCCCCTGAGGGAGTGATATTGGAAGTAGGTGGTCTATGTACCATGCCCAATGGCAACCTTGCCGTAACTACCCGCCGCGGCGATATATTTATTGTAGAAAATCCATCAAGCCAGCGTCCCTATTTTCGCAAGTTTGCCTCGGGCCTGCACGAGGTGCTGGGGGTTGCCTATAAAGATGGTGCATTGTATTGTGCCCAGCGCGGCGAACTCACCAAACTACAAGACACCAATATGGATGGCAAGGCCGATGTATACGAAACAATATACGCCTGGCCGCTAACAGGCAATTACCACGAGTACAGCTTTGGCCCCAAGCTGGCTGCCGATGGTTCCTTCTTCGTAACCCTTAACTGTACCTGTCCGCCCATATGGTGGCATATGAAAAGCAAAGTGCCCTGGCGTGGATGGGCCCTGCACATTTGGGAAAACGGCGACATGGAACCCTGGGCTACCGGTATGCGTTCGCCATGCGGCATCAGTATGATAGATAATGAATTGTTTTATACCGATAACCAGGGCGACTGGGTTGGATCGGGCAGCATCATGCCGATACGTAAAGGTGCTTTTATGGGCCACCCCGCAGGGCTGGTTTGGAGTGGTATGCCTAACTCGCCGGTTAAGGTTACGCAGCAGCAATTGTATGCCTTAAACCCCGAACCTAAATTATATTACGATAAACAAGGCGAAGAAATAAAACCGCAGAACGATGAGAACGGCAAAGTAACTACGCTTTTTCAAATAAAAGAATCTATACCCGATCTGCAATTGCCGGCGGTATGGCTGCCACATGGTATCCTGGGCATTTCTACCTCCGAAATAGTGAAAATACCTGAAGGCGCTTTTGGTCCTTTTGAAGGCCAGTTGCTGGTGTGCGACCAGGGCCAAAGCATGATTGACCGCGTGTTTATGGAAAAGGTGAATGGCGAATACCAGGGTGCCGCATGGGCCTTTAGAAGCGGTTTCCAGTCGGGCATTGTTCGGTTGGCCTGGGCTAAAGACGGGTCGTTGTTCGCAGGCGAAACCAACCGTGGCTGGGGATCGGCTGGCGAAGCTTCCGAAGGAATTCAGCGCCTGGTATGGAACAACCGGGTACCTTTTGAAATGAAAGCGATCAGGGCCATGCCCGATGGTTTTGAAATAGAATTTACCAAACCGGTTAACCGCAAATATGCCGAAAACCTATCCTCGTATAATGTGGAAAGTTACATATACAAATACCAGGGCGTGTATGGTAGTCCGCCTGTTAATAAACAAAAGTGTACCGTTAAGGGTGTAAAAGTTTCTGCCGATGGCATGAAGGCAAGGATAGTTGTAGATAACCTTCGCCGGTATTATATCCATACCATTACGCTCGATGGTATATTAGATGAAGCCAGCTCTTATTCACTGGTGCATCCTACGGCCTATTATACACTAAACAATATTCCCGAAGGGCCAAAACTGGCCGCAAGTGAAATGAAGACCAAAAGCACACCTTTGCAATCGCAAAAGGGAATTGTTGGTAATGTAAAAGATGGATCGAAGGCGACTGCTAAAACCACCCCGGCCAGCGGAATGAAATCTATGTACACCTATGCCGATGTACAGCCATTGTTATCGAAGTATACTTGTCTTGCCTGCCACAATGCTACCAAAAAACAGGTTGGGCCTGCGTATGCCGAAATAGCCAAACGCAATTATTCAGTCGCAAAAATATTGGAGCTGATTAAAAACCCGCAGCCCCAAAACTGGCCCGGATATTCAACACCAATGCCGCCAATGCCCAATGTGCCAAAGGCTGATGCAATCAAGATCGCCACCTGGATAAATTCGTTAAAGAATTGATTTTTATAAAACTATTCGCCTTCCAAAAACAACATTATTTTTTAAAGAATTTTGGGAGAGGGGCTTTTGACCGGTTTTTATGATAAGTCGGGCAACGCATGACACGGCGGTCACTTTTTATTCAACATTCCATAAAACAAAAAAATTATTAACCTCTCATACTATGAAACGATCTGCCGTCTTAACCGTCTTGTTCTTTACATCAATCATAATGGCGAATGCCCAAACCAAACCCCAGGAAACGGAGTATTATTCTCCTGTTCCGCCGGTAGTTACGGCTGGCGCTACTTTTGCCGATCCTCCATCCGATGCCATCGTTTTGTTTGATGGATCGAGCCTTGGCCAGTGGATCAACACGAAAGACTCAACCCTTGCCTCCTGGACATTGGGGGATAACGCAATAACGGTAAATAAAACAACAGGTGATATTCAAACCCGCAGCATGTTTACCGATTTTCAGCTTCATATCGAGTACCGCATTCCATCCAACATTACTGGCTCAGGCCAGGCACGGGGCAACAGCGGTATTTTTTTAGCCGCCTTACCCTGGGGTGCAGGCGGCTACGAATTGCAGGTATTGGACAATTATAAAAATACCACCTATGTAAATGGCCAGGTGGGCAGTATGTACAAACAGGCTATACCGCTGGCAAATGCTTCGCGAAAGCCGGGCGAATGGCAGCAATACGATGTTCTATGGACAGCGCCCCGCTTCAACGATCATGGCATCTTAACGGCGCCTGCCCGGGTAACCGTTTTTCACAATGGGGTTTTGGTGCAAAACAATACGGTATTATTAGGAGATACTCCTTATATAGGCCAGCCTTCGTATAGAAAACACGGACCTTCCCCCATAAAACTGCAGGCCCATGGCGATAAAAGCGAACCCATCAGTTACAGAAATATTTGGTTAAGAGTGCTGTGATCTCCGACTGTTAACACGCTGTTTTGAATTATTGATGAAATACGTGGTATTTTGACACTTATTTATTTTTCGGCTAACATAACAGTCTGCTGATATTACATTAATTGAGTTTAAGGAACATCTTGCTATGAAAAAATATCTCCTTTCCGTCGCCTTGCTTTCATTTACTTTGGTGCAGGCCCAAAACAAAGATTATCCTATTCAGGCAGTGCAGTTTACCAAAGTTAGGCTGACCGATAATTTTTGGTTGCCGCGTATTAAAACCAATGCAACAGTAACTATTCCTGCATCGTTTCAGCGCATTGAAGAAACCGGAAGGATGAAGAATTTTGAAATGGCCGCAGCGCATTCAGGAAAGTTCTGCACTATTTATCCGTTTGACGATACAGATCCTTACAAAACGATTGAAGGCGCCTCGTTCAGCATGAGTTTATATCCTGATGCTGCCCTGGACGCGTATATCGACCAGATGATTGAAAAGATCGGCACCGCCCAGGAGCCCGATGGATATTTGTATACCGCCCGCACCATCGATCCCGCCCACCCACACGAATGGGCTGGTAAGCAACGCTGGGAGAAGGAAAGGGAATTGAGCCATGAGTTATATAATTCGGGGCATTTGTACGAAGCGGCCGCCGCCCATTTTTATTCAACTGGTAAACGAAGTTTTTTAAACATCGCGCTTAAAAACGCCGACCTGGTGTGTTCTGTATTTGGACCAAATGGATTGCACGTTGCACCTGGCCACGAGGTTGTTGAAATGGGGCTTGTTAAACTATACCGCATAACCGGTAAACCTGAATACCTGAAAACCGCCAAATTTTTTATTGAAGAACGGGGCCATTATAAGGGTTATGATTCTACCAGCAAAGATGAGTGGAAGAACGGCAGTTACTGGCAGGATGACAAACCCGTTACGGAACAATATGAGGCGGAAGGTCATGCCGTAAGGGCGGGCTATTTATACTCGGCCATGGCCGATGTTGCAGCCCTTACCAGCGACGCGGCTTTATTAAAAGCAGTTGATACTATTTGGAACAACATGGTAAGCAAAAAGATTTATGTGCAGGGTGGCGTAGGGGCCATACCAGCCGGCGAACGTTTTGGCGACAATTATGAATTGCCAAATAAAACGGCGTATAATGAAACTTGTGCAGCCATTGCCAATGTGTATTTTAACCACCGCATGTTTTTACTGCATGGCAATTCAAAGTACATTGATATATTGGAAAAGAGCCTGTACAACGGCCTCATCAGCGGCGTTGGCATGGACGGCAAATCTTTCTTTTATACCAATGCCATGCAGATACACAACAACTTTACCCACGGCAGCATGGAAGCAACCCGATCAGGATGGTTTCCCTGTTCATGCTGCCCTACCAATATTACCAGGTTAATTCCTTCGGTGCCGGGCTATGTTTATGCTCAAAACGGCGGTGATTTTTATGTAAATCTTTTCATTAACGGGAACGCTAACGTAACCATCAACAATAAACAAGTAGGTATAACCCAGCAAAATAATTATCCCTGGGATGGCGATCTAAAATTCAATATCGACCCTGCAACTTCCATGGATTTTAACCTGTTGGTTCGCATACCGGGGTGGGCACGTGAAGAAGCTATGCCTACCGACCTATACACTTTTGCTGAAAACAGCGGAAAAAAAGTAGAAATAAAAGTAAACGGTACGCCGGTTGACTACCAGTTGAAAAACGGCTACGCGGTTATCTGTAAAAAATGGAAGAAGGGCGATGTAGTGGAAGTAAATCTGCCCATGGAAGTTAGAAAAGTGTTGGCGAATACAAACGTAGTTGCCGATAGGGGCAAGGTATCGTTGCAGCGCGGTCCGTTAATGTATTGTGCCGAATGGCCCGACAATAATGGCAAAACCAGCAATATCATGTTACCCCTGAATACACAATTTACCAGCCAGTTTAAACCCGGCTTATTAAATGGCGTTATGACCTTGCAGGCAAATGTTCCGGTAGTAAATATTAGCGATAATGGGCATGAAATCAATACAGTCAATACCACGTTAACCGCCATACCCTATTATGC
>JBBRCW010000269.1:0-9696 GCA_038204535.1 Chitinophagales bacterium
GTTTTCCATCGGCTGAATAAATATTGATTGCTGCTTTTAGAGTAGTTGCATTATTAAATTTTACCTGCACAAAATCGAGAACCGGTTGCGGATATAAAGTGAAGAGGCTGGTATTATTAGTGAGCTTTGCCATTTTTATCGCTGAATAAACGCATTGATTGTTTTGATCGCAGCCTTTTATACGGTAATAGGCTTTGGCCGAAAATGGCAGTTGATTATCTATATAATTAAAATTGTTTTGGATGGCCTGATGAGCTGAAACCTTCGCTATTTTTTCAAACCTTGTACCATCTAACGATCTTTCAATTATAAATACAATATTGTCTCCGGTACGCGAAGTGCTCCAGTTTAAAGCAACTTGCTGATTGCCTGTTTGAACCTGCAGCGACACAAATTGAACGGGTAATATTGAACCATTACCCAGGTTTTCGGTTCTGGCAATCACCAGCGTGGTGGGGTTATCAAAAGTTACGTCGTGCCCGGCGGCATCGGTTTGCGTCGTAGTGTTGGTTCCATTGGGGTGTTGAATGGATAAGAACAAGTATTTATAATCGGGGCTAAAAGTTATGCCGGTTGGTTCGCTTCCTGCCGGTGTATTAGCAAATATTTTTATCTGCGGATTGGCGGCGGTATGGCCCGGCTCCACTACCCAAATGTGATTATCGCCCCCATCCTGCAAAACCCATAAATTACCATCGCCATCAAATGCAAGGTTATCGGGCCACTCAAATTTTGCCGTTACTCCTCCAATTGTAAAGTCAACGTTATCTATAAAAGTTTCCAGGTTACTTACGGTTGCGCCGTCATCAGTAAAACGAAGCACCTTGCCCATACCTGTGCTGGCAAAATACACCTTGCCATCCGGGCCTATTTCCACATCTTCTACCCGGTTAAAGTTATATGCACCTGCCGCATGGCTGGCCGATATGGTATTGTTGCGCTCAGTAATAGTAGTATTGGCAATTATTTTCCAGGTCCCGTTCCCTATTCCGGCGGTTTGCAATACGTACAGATCGCCATTGCTGTAATTGCCGGCAACTGCAGGTACAAACTTATAAACAAAGCCGTTGGTACCATTATCGGCTCCCCAATAGGCAACTGTCTGGTCTGCTTTAATGGTTACGTTTTCGTGAACTTGATTTCCCATTGCCCAAAGCTTGTCCACACCCCCGGTTCCATCCTGGTTTATTACTTTTCGTGTAGCGGGGTCAATTTCAATTATCCAGCCAAGGTCGTTATACCCATCAAAATTTCCATCTACTGCTAATGTTCCTTCCTCGCAAACCATCACGGTATTGTTTGGCGTTACGGTACCAGAACAAAAGCCGGCACAATAACCTATTTCAGCCACAGGCAAATCAACCTTGCCGCTTTGGGTTACCTGCCACAATTTAGTAAGCCCATCAAACGACAAATTTAAAATGGCACATTCGGCGGGTGCAGTTTCGCTGCTGATAGAAAGATAGCCGTTGCTACTGCTGGCGACTATAGGTACGTATCCGGTAAAGTCAGGATTACCACCTAATGTACCGCCAAATGTAAGGGCATCGCCCGATCGTATGATGCGTTGAAAGGTATGTGATGCAGGTAGAATTAAATTGTGTGTTTGTGCCGATGGTGTTACCGACGTAAATGTTCCGATGGTTTGGGCATTAGCCAAAAAGCCGGCAAATGTCATTAATAAAATAGAAGAAAGCCGCTTGTTAACAGATAGGTTCATGGCAAATTAATTTGATGAAATATTGACGGGTGTAATTGAAAATAATAAAAATATGGGTATGAACGGTCCTTACCTCGCAGGGGTATATTTCAAATGGTCGCTTTTTATTTGTTGAAACATCGTTTCAAACCTCCTCATCATTGCGAGTGATTAATTTTTGGGTATATATAAGGACCTTCGTAAAAATGCCTACTTTATTTGAATGGATTTTTATGACGGCATGTTTTTCACGCAAAGCCGCCAAGAGCTTCACGCAAAGACGTATAAGTGTATTAATTTTTATGATTCATAGATTTTCCTTTGCGTGGGTTTTCCTTTGCGTCTTTGCGTGAAAAATCGGCTGCACGACGAACGCTTTTTAATGAGATGATTTTTCATTGCATCGATTCGAGATAATATGGCTGAAGGGTAAACACACAATGTCATTATTTATGCAGTTGGATTCATATAAAACGAGCCGTCATGCTGAATTTATTTCAGCATCCCCTGTATGTCACCTGATATTTTTCAGGAGATCCTGAAACAAATTCAGGATGACGAATACCCTTAGTTAATGACATTGGGTAAACACATTTAAAAAAGTAATAAATCTTCTACAGTCGTGCGTTCTGGAAAAACGCTGGTTAATAAAATCACAATTCATTTAAAAGTCTTTGTAACCAAAAGTTAAGAGTGATCTATATCACACTTTAAATGATTGGCGATAAATAGTTTTAGTAAAATATTTTCTATGAAGGTTCTTCCGCTTCTTTTTTTATCCTTTTTAAGCATGTCGTTTATTGACTGGAGTTCGAGTTTTGAAACCGCCAAAGCGGCAGCGGTAAAAGAGCATAAATATATTTTGCTGAATTTTTCGGGCTCTGATTGGTGCGGCCCCTGCATTAGATTGCACAAAGAGATTTTTGAAAGCGAAACGTTTTCTGGTTTCGCCCATAATAACCTGGTGATGTTGAATGCAGATTTTCCCCGTCAAAAGAAGAACCAGCTCGAAAAATCCATTCAAAAACAAAACGAACAGTTAGCAGAGCGATATAATGATAAAGGTATTTTCCCCCTCACGTTGTTATTAGATGCCGATGGCAAAACCATAAAGACCTGGGAGGGCTTGCCCAAAGAGTCACCAGAAGAATTTATCAACGAAGTAAAAACCATTTTAAATGGTGCTCAATAAGCCCCATGTTTCTGTATGTCATCGCAGGGTGATAAAATTAATGGGCAACCGTTTTGAATTTACGGTTGTACACCACAATGCAGAATGGGCAGCGGCACGCATTGACGAGGCAATCCATGAAATAAGGCGGATAGAAGGAATATTGACTACATACAACGATAATAGCGAAACAAACCTGGTGAATAGGAATGCCGGCATAGCGCCGGTTAAGGTGGGCGAAGAAATTTTTGGCCTAACCCAACGGTCGCAAAAGATTTCCCATCTTACCCAGGGCGCCTTCGATTTAACTTATGGCGGTTTAGATAAAAGCCTCTGGAATTTTGATAAAAATATGACCGCGCTGCCCGATGCCGAAACCGCTAAAAAAGGCGTTCGGCTGATCAATTTCCGAAACGTACTATTGAACGAAAAAAAGCAAACCATCTTTTTAAAAGAAAAAGGTATGCGGATCGGTTTTGGTGGAATAGGAAAAGGATATGCGGCAGAACGGGCTAAAATGATCATGCAGGCTGCGGGTGTCACCAGCGGAATTGTAAACGCAGCAGGCGACCTTACCGCCTGGGGGCATCAACCGGATGGAAGGCCATGGACCATTGGTATTGCCGATCCCGATGCAAAGCAGCATGCGTTTTCTTACTTAAATATTACTGATATGGCGGTGGCCACATCGGGCAATTACGAAAAGTTTGTAATGATCGGAGGCAAAAAATATTCGCATACCATCGATCCCAAAAAAGGGTTGCCGGTATCGGGTATTAAAAGCGTGACCATTATTTCGGGCAATGCCGAAATAGCCGATGCCATGGCTACCCCTGTAATGATAATGGGTGTAAAAGTAGGCATGGACCTTATTAACCAAATTAAAGGCCTGGCCTGTATTATAATTGACGACCATGACAACATCTATACTTCAAAAAACATAAAAACCGAATGAACCACTTAAAAAAAAGGCTGATAAAACAGGCCATTGGCAGCCTTATACTGGTGTTTGCTGCCGCATCGTGCACCTCGGTAAAAGAATACCAGAAAAGCCGTTTAAACGATAGCGAGATGGCTTTGGGAAACCGGAGGGTTGAGAAAACAGAGATGAGTTTTCAATCATATCGCGAAGGTGCATCGGGTGCAAACTCTGGCAAAACAGGCGGTGGCTGCGGCTGCAATTAATCATTAACAGCTCATTCAGCAAATGAAAAAATTAACACTGGCGGCAATCGCTTTGTATGTGGGAATATTAAGTGCTTTTTCTCAAAACAGCGCTGCAGATTCCCCGGCGTATAAAAGCAGGAAACTGACTTTTGAAGAAGCAAATTTTGTTAGCAGTTATTACCATCAAAACGGAAACAATTCGGCTGTTACCGGTGGCATTGGCACCGAAAAGTTAACCGATTACTCCAACTCGTTTGAGGTAAGGCTGCAAAAGTTTGATAAAAGAAACCGTAAGCATTCGTTCGATATTGAAGTGGGGGTAGATCACTATACCTCTGCCAGCAGCGACAAAATAGATCCTTATTCACTTTCATCCGCATCATCCGCGGACATCCGTGTATATCCATCAATCAACTGGACCATGGAGAACGAAGACAGGGGAACCACCATTGGTGCGGGAATTTCGGCATCTGCAGAATTTGATTATATGTCGTATGGCGCCAACGTAAATTTTGCCAAAAAAACCAGCAACAAAAGTGGTGAATTTTCGGTAAAACTTCAGGCTTATCTCGACCAGGTCCTTTTAATTTATCCTATTGAATTAAGAACCAGAACTAACAGCAATGGGCGCGAAAACGACGATTATGCCAGCGCGGCCCGTAATAGTTTTAGCGCTTCATTTGCCTATTCGCAGATCATTAATAAAAAGCTGCAGGTAGAGTTGCTGGCCGATCTTATTTATCAGAACGGGTATTTGGCTTTGCCGTTTCACCGGGTATATTTTAACGATAATAGCGAAGGCATAGAAAACCTGCCGGGCACCCGCTTTAAGTTGCCACTGGGCCTTAGGGCTAATTATTTTGTGGGTGATAAAGTAATTGTAAGAACCTTTTACCGTTACTATATGGATGACTGGGGATTACAGGCACATACTGCCAATATAGAAGTACCAATCAAACTAACCTCTTTCTTTTCTATCAGCCCTTTCTACCGCTATTATACCCAAACCGGTGTTGATTATTTTGCTCCATTTATTCAGCATAAAACCACCGACCAATATTATACCAGTAACTACGACCTGTCAAAATTCAACAGCAACTTTTTTGGTGCGGGTATAAGGGTGGCGCCGCCTAAAGGTGTATTGGGAATGCAACACCTGGCAGCGCTCGAAATGCGGTATGGTCATTATACTAAAAATATAGGCATGCAGTCAGATGTGGTAAGCCTGCACCTCAATTTTAAGTAAAAAAGTAGGGAATGATATGGCCAGGATTTTGGATAGTGCTACGTCTGCCAAACAAAAATACATAACCCCGGATTTCAACTCCGGGGTTATGTATTTTAATGCGTTCTATTATTTGTTCTGGTGCGGTTCCACTAAACAAACCAGCGCCTTAAAAAATTGGATGCGTTGGTAGAAAAAATACGGTTTACAATTTCGGAAGGGCTAATCTGGTTATAAGCCTTTAATTTTTGCTTACCTGGTCCGTTCATGTAATTATGCACATAGCGTTCAAGATAAGACTGCAATGGTTCAAAACTTTCGGCGGTTAAAAAGCCGTTTAAGGGGTTAATGATACCATCAAAATCGCTGCCGATTGCCATGCAATCCCAGGCAAACAGATCGTGCCTGTCTAACAATTCTGCTATATGCTGCACCTGGTTCCAGAGCAACTCTGCCCGGTAATGCCTTATTTTATTTAAGAAGAAAGCATGTTTGGTATTTTTTAAGGTGGCCTCGCTGGCAATTCGTCTTTCATCTAACTGAAAACCAAAAATACCCCTTGTTTTAGCCACCATTACAATTTCGTTGTCGTAAAAATTTATATCAACGTCCAGCAATTTAGGCGCTGTTTCAAGGCTGTCTGTAACCGGTTCTTTAAATGATCGCAAACCATTGGCAGCGCCATGACTAATGATCACCGGAATATTTTCAGACGGATTATCGGCTGCCAAAATTTCAAAATACCGGTTACGGCTTAAAGCGCTCATGTGTTTAATATCAATCAGTATCCTGTCTGCGTTGGTATTATCCAGTAAGGCGTGTATTACCTTTTCGCCCAGCGGGGTTATGGTGGTATTTATGCCTTCGCTTTGGTCCGAAATATTGCCTACCAGCCCTGTAAAGCTTTTGGCATGACCGCACAATTGGTTATAAAAATGATGTGCGAGGGTTACAAAAAATGGTCGCGGCTTCCAGCGCTTTATAGTTGCCAGGTTCTTAATGATCGCCTTCTCATCTGCAGGTTTTGAAAGGTCGTAATTAGAATGCAGGCAATGCATCCCTTCAATAGTTAAAATAAAAAAGACCGTATTATCAGCAGTTCCGGCGGCCGGCTGGTGCTGTTCAATTTGTTGATAATTATGTGCGATGGAGTAGCTGGATTTTCCGGCATCGGTAGTTACCATAATGCCTTCCAATTGTTTGTAGTAATTCAGTTCACGTTCCAGGTCTTCAAAATAATCAGAGATTCCTTGTATATAGTCTACCCGTGGTTTACCTACGCCGGTAATAAAATTATCTCCCAGGTCACTCTTAATTCCTTTTCCCAGTTTATTATTAAAGAACCCTTTTTCAATTGGGTATAGCGACGCACACACAATACGGGTATTGCCATAGGTTAGGGTGGTACAGTCGGATTGGGAAAATTTACAGATTCCGGTCAGCATTTGCAGTCCTTTTTCAAATAAGTCGGGCGAATCGTAATACCAAAGGCTGTTTTTGCTTTTGCGGTTAGTGCTGTTTTGGCCAACCGGTTTTGCCCTGAAACTTTGGCCATATGGCTTGAGCGAAGGATGACAATGCAGGTCGATAAAAGTTTCCATATGAATAATGTAATTGGTTAAAAGATGTGTACATAAAAGTTGATATTTTTTTTGATGAATGCAAATGGCCGGAAAAAATAGAATGAATGATCGGGAAATAATTTTTTATCATCGGCAAATACAAAAGCCTCTCACAGAAAAGTCAAAACGACAAGGCACCTTTTTACTGTGAGGCTTCTTTTCTCTCTGCTCTGTGGTTAAAGGTTAATTATGAAAACGAAAAGACACCCTCTTAGGAAAACGAACTTGTATGTATGTTCTTTGATTTTTGCCTTACCCGCAGGTACTCTTTTTTGGACGGGGTAAATATTTCATAGCGATTGCCATCCTATCTTTAAGCATGAAAATTTTTCTATCTTTTTTCGCAGTCCTGTTCATTATTTCTCCTGCCATAAGCCAGCAATACCAAAAACTGCACATTAAGAGTATTCTGGTGGATACCCACAACGATATTCTGACAAATGCCTTTGAAAAAAATGTAAGTTTTGACCAGGACTTAAAAGGCAAAACCCATTCTGACCTGGCCCGAATGAAAGAAGGCGGTGTGGATGTGCAAATTTTTTCGGTGTGGTGCGATGGCCTGCAAAAGGACCCTTTTAAATATGCCAACCGACAGATAGATACATTGTACGAATGGATAGCGCGAAACCCTGAAAAAATGATGCTGGTAAAAACGCCCGGGCAGTTAACGCTGGCAGTTAAAGAAAAAAAGCTGGCAGCTATGATAGGAGTGGAAGGCGGGCACATGGTTGAAAACGAAATGAATAAGCTGGATGCATTATTTAACCGGGGAGTACGGTATATGACGCTTACCTGGAATAACTCAAACCCGTGGGCAACTTCGGCTATGGAAGAAACGAATGACTCTCTTTTACATCAGCCAAAAGGATTGAGCGAATTTGGCAGGAAGGTCGTTCGGCGAATGAATGAGATGGGAATGATAGTTGATCTGAGCCATGTAGGCGAACAGACTTTTTACGATGCTATACAAACAACTACCAAACCGGTTATCCTTTCTCATAGCTCCGTATATACCTTAAACCACGTGTTTCGAAATGTAAAAGACGAACAGATAAGGGCCGTTGGTAAAAATGGCGGGGTAGTACAGATTAATTTTTATTCGGGTTTTTTAGACAGCACCTACGATCGCAAGAACCAGGCGTTCATGGCTGAACATCAGGCAGAAAGAGATTCCATGCTTAGAATAAATGCCGAGCCTTATTTTGCCGATGTTTTTTTGTATGAAAAGTATGGATTGGAAGTGCAAAAAATGCGTGCACCCTTATCGCTGGTAATAGACCATATTGATTATGTCGCTAAAATGATAGGGGTTGATCATGTTGGATTAGGATCTGATTTTGATGGTATCAATTCAACGCCGCAGCAGTTAGACGATGTAACCACCTACCCGCTTATTACAAAAGAATTATTAAAACGAGGGTATAGCAAAAAAGAAGTGCGAAAGATTTTAGGTGGAAACTTCATTCGTGTTTTTAAAGCCAACAGCAAAACAAATTGAGTTGAACACTCCATTAAGCTTACAGCGTAAACTTGTAAAGTTTTCTATTACAGTTCTTTAATAATAATTCAAAACATGCAAGCTCATTTAAACGAAATACTGGAAAGATCTTTAAAACCATTGGCTGTAACTTTTGCGTTAAGTGGTGTTTGGGATACCATTGCCGGTTTTATGTATTTTTTTGTGATTGGTACCGGGCGAAAAATTGATGCTCCTGAAATAAACCCTTTTTTCTCCATATTTCTCGGTTCTTTTTTTATTTGCTTTGCTTATCTGCAATTTTTATCTGCTTTTAATATCAGACGTTATGCATTTAATGTTGGCTGCCTCATTATTGGAAGATTGTTTTATGTAACTCAGCTTTACGCCTATATGGGTTTTGTAAAAAATTTTCCAGGCACGTTTTGGTTCACCGGCATCATCGACGGGCTTTTTTTAGTACTGTATATAATTTTTGCTATCCGTGGTGGTTTAACCGTCCGTGATTTATTTCTTCCGAAAACTGTACCACATTCAACATAACATTCAAAAAAGATCATGCTTAAATATATCCTCGCTTTTATCATCCTGGTTCATGGCCTCATTCATCTAATGGGTTTTGCCAAGGCATTTGGTTATGGCAACATTACACAGCTCAGCAAACACATTTCAAAGCCAGTGGGAAGTATTTGGTTATTGGCATGCATGCTCTTTGTTATTGCCGCCATAGGTTTTATGATGAAAAAAGATTGGTGGCCGGTGCTGGCTTTATTGGCTGTTGTTGTATCACAAGTGTTGATTTTTACAAGCTGGACGGATGCAAAGTTTGGTATAATTGCAAACATGGTTATTCTGGTAGCTGCCATATTAAGCTGGGGAAGTATCAGCTTTGAAAGGAGCTGGAAAAAAGACGTAAAAGAAAATCTGCAACGAACCAATACTTTAAAAACTGATTTACTTACTGAAGTTGATCTAGCGCATTTGCCCGAACATGTACAACGTTATCTAAAATATGCAGGTGTGCTCAACAAACCGAAAGTGAATAATATGCGACTTGTATTTGACGGAGAGATGAGGGAGAAAGGAAAAGACTATTTTCCATTTACTTCCGAGCAGTACAATTTCTTTGATGAACCCACCCGCTTGTTTTTTATGAAAGCAAAAATGAAAGGCATTACTGTCCCGGGGTATCACAAATACAATAATGCAACCGCTACAATGGATATAAAACCCTTCGGCTTATTTTCAGTTGTAAAACAGGCAGGGGATATTATGAACAAAGCAGAAACTGTTACACTCTTTAATGATATGTGTTTGATGGCGCCTGCAACATTG
>JBBRCW010000270.1:0-9665 GCA_038204535.1 Chitinophagales bacterium
TGATAATTCGGAGCCATAATGCCGAATTTATTTCCGCATCCCCTGGAATATGACGAACAGACATTCATTCAGAAGATTCCGGGCCAGACCAGGAATAATGTGTTTTCCTTTTTTGTCTTTCAAAAACGTCTGCCCAAAAAACGGTTCATTACTATTAAATGGTTTAAAAGTGGAACAACAACCTGATGTTTTGATTAACCTTAAATTTATGCAAAAATCGAGGAAGTAAAGCTAAATAACATTAATGAATGAATGATCCATTTTTGGCCCGGTTTTAATTTTTTTTAATGTATTTTACGGCTTATTGGTGCAGCAATATTCTTTGAACAGCATAGCGATAAATTAATATATTCATCCTTAAAACAACCTATTATGCTACAAGCCATACCACAAACACACCAGGTTATAATGCCCTATCTTATTGTAGAAAATGCAGCCGGGTTTATTGAATTTATGAAACAGGTGTTTAATGCAAAGGAGACCCATCGCCACATGAGAGATGAAAATGCGGTCATGCATGCAGAGCTGATGATCTACAACTGCACCATCATGTGCGCAGATAGCACGGAACAATATGCGCCGCGCACCGCAGGCATGTTTATATATGTGGATGATGTAGATGCAACGTATAACCTTGCGCTTGAAAAGGGTTCAAAAAGTGTTATGGCCCCGGCAGAACAATCATATGGCCGCAGCTGCGGGGTGACCGATGCATTTGGAAATACATGGTGGATCACCTCGCCGCCGAAGCTGTAATTTTATGCCGAATTTCTGCCGGCATTTATAATGCCGAAAGAACAACGTATCACCAGTTTTTTAAATGATTCTTTACGCGAATCGAGCAATAGTTTTTCGTCCATTTCCCTTATTTTGGCCATGGCATATTGCTGTATGGTGGTTAACGGCAGAACGATCTTTTCTCTCATTTGCACCGATAATTGCTCTACGGGGTAGTTGGCCATCAGTTCATTTTTGCCTGATAGTTTAAACAGGTATTTCTGTGTTAGTTCAAATTCGTCGTGTATATCATTCCATATGCCGCCATATTTTGGATCGTCCGCTAAAAACCTGGTCAGCGGGAAAAAGCATTTTTTCATCGACATTTCGCAGTTGTCGATCAACGTCTTAAAGAACAGCGAATTGTTGTAAAGATCTTTTACTTCGTTCAGGCGGCCTTTTTTATCCATTAGTTTCAGGGCCGTTCCCACCCCATAGTACCCGGTAACGTTTTGCTTTACCTGACTCCACGAACCCACAAAAGGAATTGCACGCAAATCTTTAATGGTCAATTGCGACGAAGTTCCCCTCTTGGTTGGACGGCTGCCTATATTGGTATCGGCGTAAAATTTAAGCGGGCTTACATTACTCAGGTAATTCATAAACTCAGGATGGTTTTTCAGGTCAACATAAGTTTTAAGACTTACCTCCGATAGTTCTTCCATCAGTTTCTCTTCATCCTCCGTCATGGTTTTTTCCTTGTTCGAAAACAGCGAATTGGTAATGCCTGCATTTACAAGTTGTTCCATATTGTATTGCGCAGCATCTATATTACCAAAACTTGAACTTATGGTTTGGCCCTGAATAGTTAGCTGAATCTCTCGGTTAGAAACATCTTTACCCATGGAGGCATAAAACTTATGGCTTTTGCCCCCGCCACGGGCAGGAGGGCCGCCGCGGCCGTCAAAAAACACTACATCGAAACCAAACTGCCTGCTTATACTTGTCAATTCTTTTTTGGCTTTAAAAATGCTCCAGTTCGCCATCAGGTAGCCACCGTCTTTGGTGCCATCCGAAAAGCCGAGCATAATTGTTTGCTTTTTATTGCGGCGTTGCAAATGCGCACTGTAAATCTCATTTCCATACAATGCCGCCATAATACCATGAGCGTTTTTCAGGTCGCTGATCGTTTCAAACAGCGGAACAATATCTACATTCAAAGATTGTGGCTTCCAGCCGCCCAATAAAAGGATACCAAACACTTCCAGCACATTTAATGCACTGTTACACTGGCTGATGATGTAGCGGTCGCAACCCTCTACCCCATTAAATTGCTGAATGGTTTTTATTGCGCCTGCAGATAGCAGCGTATCTTTTATAACCGCCTCCTCGTACAAATCAGGATTTGCAGTTTTAGTAATATGTGTAAGCAGATCTATTTTCTCCGCCTCGGTTAACGAAGCATAATTTTTTGGAAGTATATCTTCTTTCTCAGCCACCTGGTGTAAAAGAGCAGTATGTATAGAGCTATCCTGCCGAATATCCAGCGCAGCAAAGTGAAGGCCAAATAAATTCACTTTGTTGATAAGGTTCTCCACCAACGACGAAAACAAGCCGTTATGCTGGTAGGTTACGATCTCTTTTACCTTTTTAAGATCAGCGAGAATTTTTTCTTTCGTAACATCCGTGCGCTGTCCAGGTATAAAAATATTATTGTACAACTGAACTTCCAGGTCGGCCAAAATAGTATCAACGCCTTTAAAAGTAAGGCGACGTTTTAACCGGCGCACATCCAGGTAGTAGCATTTAATAATGCTGCCCCTCAATTCTTCAGCCACCTTTAAGGTAATACCAGTGTTTACAAATGGATTACCATCGCGGTCGCCGCCAGGCCAAAAGCCCATTTTAAAAAAGGGGTTATTCTCATTGACCGCATTGGGAAACTGGCGGTCGATAAAAGAAACCATGCGGCCGGCAGCGGGGTAAAAAATATTCTCCAGAAACCATATCAGGCTAACAGCTTCATCAAGCGGAGTAGGCTTTTCTTTATTTAAAAAGGGTGTTTTACCTAATTGCTGCAGGTACATATTAACCAGGTTGGCATTATTGTCGGCCAGGGCGCGGGTAAGGTCGTTAATGATACCCAATACGGCGCCGGGATAAAATTGTGTGGGGTGCGCTGTCAGAACCAACCTGACCACAAAATCCTCCAATTTCTCAGCAAGCTTATCTTCACTGGACGTTTGCACAACCTCCGATTCCAATTGCTTTAAAGTTCCTACGCCATTAATATCATTCACTTCTTTAAAAGCCGCGTCTTCCAGTGCATCAAACAATACCACCTGGCGCTCAACAAAACGCACAAACCTAAAAAGAAGGTCTAGTTTTTCCTGCTCTTTTACATAAGTAGTATGTTTTTCGAAAAAGTCCTCAATAATTTGCACTGGGCTCTTGTTATCCTGGTATCCATCCGAACACTTTTCTAGCAACAGCGACAATAGGATGCCCGTTCTTTCAATGCGATGAAAAGGCAACGCGGTAAAAAGACTGTTATACAATTGAAATTTGATGGCAACATTATTTTTAAATTGCTGCAACCCGGTGGTTGAATGATAATCCATAATAAAAAAATGTTTTATGTCATTTTGTTGAATGACAAGCAGGGTCGTTTGTCTCAAAACTATTTCAAAAAAATGATTTTAGTACATTTATACATTTTTTGAAGAAAAATTAGAAATTATCTAATTCATTGGCAGGTAATGCTTGAAAACTGAGATCACTATTTCTTACGAAAAACGAAATAACCATCGTTTAAACTTCGCTCTAAAATCTTGTTTGCGAAACGTAATTGCAAAAAATCAATCATCGGAAAACTGTTTCGGGCTGACATTATTTTAACCAACGTTGGCTACCTTAGCCCCTATGCAAAACAAAACTGAAATAGAAAAACTGGCGAGCCTTTACCAGCTTACTTTTCCAAATGAATTGAAAGCTTTGTACCCCATTATCCAGTTTTTGCATCAAACGGCCACCGAAAAATTGTACGATCGAAAAAATTTTGACGGCCATATTACCGCCAGCGCCTTTGTGGTGAATGCAGACTTTTCGGCTTTATTGCTGCTGCATCATAAAAAACTCGATCGATGGCTGCAGCCCGGCGGGCATGTTGACCTGACCGATGATGATTTGCTGACTTCGGCTATTCGGGAGACCAGGGAAGAAACAGGCCTAAGTGCAGCCACCCTGCAATCTATGGACTGGTTTACTCATGGTTTTATTTTTGACATAGACAGCCACCTGATACCGGCTAATACAAATAAAAATGAACCGGAGCACCTGCACCACGACTGCCGTTTTCTATTGGTTTGCCATATGCCTGAAAGCATGGCCATCAACCAACAGGAAGCGCACGATTTTAAATGGGTGCCATTAGATAACCTGGTAAACGATGCCACATTTGGTAACGTCGCCCATAAGATAATCGAAACAGTAAAAAATTATCACCAACCCGGCATTCCGGATAAACTGGTTTAACTGCATTTTTAATTTCAACAATGCTACATTGCATCTTTAACCAATTACCATGCGCTTACCATTATTGCTTATGTTTTCCCTCTTAACCACTGCCGCATTTTCGCAATCCTATTACATGTATGTCGGCACCTATACAAATACAGGCAGCAAAGGCATTTATGTGTATCGCTTTAATACCCAAACAGGCAAAGCCACATTAGTTGGTTCAACGGATAGCTGTACCAATCCATCATACCTTGCTATCTCTCCTAATAAAAAATTCCTGTTTGCTGTAAATGAAACCAATGGCAAAAATCCCGGAAGGGTTAGCGCCTTTTCCATCAGCCAAAATACCGGTAAACTTTCTTTTATTAACCAGCAGCTTTCCGGCGGCGACGATCCCTGCTATGTAGCCGTTCATAAAAGTAACCGGTGGATAACAGTGGGTAATTATAGCGGGGGTAGCGCGTCGGTTTTGCCCGTTAATGCAAATGGATCTTTAAAACCAGCGGTACAGGTAATGCAGGATACAGGTAAAGGCACCAACCCTAAAAGACAGGAAAAGCCCCACGTTCACTCAACCGTTTTCAGCCCCGACGGCGAATATTTATTTACTCCCGACCTGGGCATTGATAAAATAATGGCGTATCGTTTTAATTCCAATTCCGGAAGGCCACTTACGCCAGCCAGCCCCTCATACGTAAAAACCGAAGCTGGCAGCGGGCCCCGCCATTTGACTTTTCATCCCAACAACCGCTTTGCTTATTTAATGGAAGAAATGGCGGGCAACGTTTCTGCCTACCGATACGCCAATGGCAGACTTACGGCTATCCAAACCATTTCGGCACATCCATCGGACTTTAAAGGCGATATTGGCAGTGCAGACATTCATGTTTCGCCCGATGGAAAATTTTTATACGCCTCAAACCGCGGCGATGAAAACACCCTGGCCATATTTTCCATCAACCAAACCACAGGCAGGCTGCAGTTAAAAGGTTACCAGCCGGTGCTGGGGAAAACGCCCCGAAATTTTGCCATCGACCCAACCGGCAATTTCCTCCTGGTGGCCAACCAGAACAGCGATAACATTGTCATTTTCAAAAGAAATAAAATCACAGGTCGATTGACTCCTACAGGCGATCAAATTGAGGTTCCAAAACCGGTTTGTATAAAACTGATGTAAGTCATCAATTTTCATATATTTATTTAGCCATTCAAGAATTGCCTGGTGGCATTCATATTTTTAAGTACCTATCTGAATTTTGACCGCCTACCTGTTTTCGTTGTGTTCATTAGGTTCATTTGACTTCAAGTGTTCAACAAAATGGCTTCAAAATGCAAATAGTTGGCATTTTAGAAAGAACATCTGCCAATGCAAAGATTAGCGACCTATCCGGTTTCACTATTTACCAAAAATGATCGCTAAAACTTTTTTGACCTACCCTACTATACTTCGACTTTAAACATTGAAAAAAAGTGTATAAGCAATTTTTGGAAAAAAAGTGCAAAAAATTTGAAAATCGGTGTGAAAACTCCATTCTTTTTGACGATAATTTATTGACCGTCAACAGTTTAATGGACTTTTTGTGAGACGCTTTTTTTCACACAGTTTAAAACCCAATCCCCTATCTTTGCGTCCCGAAAAAATCGGGACTCTAAATTATTTGTAAACCCTCACTCGTATGCAACTGAAAGGTTTGGTGAAGATTTTTGCTGTAGCATTGATCTTGATTTGTGTGTATCAACTAAGTTTTACATGGTTTGTTCGCAACCATGAAAGCAAAATGGAGGCTAAAGCTGCTCAATGGCTGAAAGCTAATTATCAAACACCGGAACAAAAATATCCCGGTAATAAAGAGCTGCAGGCTCAGTTTGAAGATTCGCTGGCTGGCATCAAAAAATCACGCCTTCAACGTTTGTTAGACAGTACAAAAAACGAAAAGATTGTTTTAGGCGTTGCGACTTACCAGTATGCCAAAGACCAGGAATTAATGTTGGGTCTTGACCTGCAGGGTGGTATGAACGTTACCATGGAAGTTGGCCTTGACGGATTGATCAAATCGCTTGCATCGTATAGTAAAAATCCTGCCTTTAATAAAGCCATAGACGAAGCCAATAAGCGCAAGGCAAACAGCGGCGCGGATTTCATCACGCTATTTTCTGAAGAATTTAAAAAAGCAGATCCCAACGGAAAACTGGCTACCATATTTACACAAGCCAGCAACAAACGCATTAACTACGAAAGCAGCGATGGAGCAGTAATCAGTTACATACGTGCCGAGGCAAAAAGTGCGGTAAACAATACTTATAATATACTTCGTACACGTATCGATAAATTCGGGGTAGCCCAGCCTACCATCAACCTGGATGAGGCAAAGGGTATTATTACTATTGAATTGGCTGGTGTAACCGATCCGGAAAGAGTGCGTAAATACCTTCAATCAACCGCTAACCTGCAGTTTTTTGAAGTGTACAACATCGGCGAAATATATGGCGGATATCAGGAAGCCGAAAAAGGGCTTGCTGCTTATTTATCCGGCACAGAAGTTAAAGCCGACAGCGCTGCAATTAAAGAAAATCTTGCAAAGCAACCCGCTGCCACCGCTGAGGTGGATACTAATAAAACCGCCAAAATTAGTGCGCTTGATACCAGCAATACTGCTACGGCATCAACAGCAAGCACTGCCAACCAAAACCCGCTTACAGCATTAATAGGATTATTGCAGCCTCAGCAGGGAAAAGATGGACAGGTGCAATATCCTGCCGCCATAGGATATGTTCAAACAAGAGATACCGGTTTATTGAACTCTTACCTGCGCATGGACCTTGTAAAAAATAAGTTTCCGGCCAACATGCGGTTTGTATTTGGCAAACAGGAGAACGACGATCCAAAAGCAAAAGATTTTCTTCCCTTATACGCCATTAAAACCGTAGATGGCCCAACCCTTGCAAAACTGGAAGGTGAACATGTGAGTGATGCACGCCAGGATTTTGACGAAAGAGGACGTGTTGCTATTAAAATGAACATGGATAAAGTGGGCGAAAAGATCTGGGCAAAAATGACCGGTGATAATATAGGTAAGCCGATTGCCATTGTAATGGATGATATTGTTTACAGTGCGCCTTTTGTAAACGGCGTTATTCCTAATGGCAGTTCGGAAATAACCGGTAGCTTTTCGTTGCAGGAAGCCCAGGACCTTTCTGATATATTAAAAAGTGGTAAACTGCCCGCACCTGCAAAAATCGTACAGGAGCAGGTTGTTGGACCAACCCTTGGCCAGGATGCCATCAGGGGTGGCTCATTAGCGTTTTTTGTAGCCTTCCTGGTAATATTCGCGTTAATGCTGGTGTACTTTAATACCGCCGGATGGGTGGCTAACATTGCCCTAATTTTAAACCTGGTATTTACCGTTGGTATATTAAGCGCACTGGGTGCAACCTTAACCGCCCCCGGTATAGCAGGTTTGGTGCTTACCATTGGTTTGGCGGTAGATACCAACGTAATTATTTTTGAAAGGATAAAAGAAGAACTTACCCGTGGTAAAACCTACCAGAACGCGGTTAACGACGGTTACAAACGGGCGATGGCGCCGGTTTTAGACGGTCACGTTACAACATTGCTGACTGCCATTATCCTGTTTTACTTTGGTTTGGGCCCGGTATTGGGTTTTGCTACCACGCAGATACTGGGTATCCTGTTGTCGTTGTTCTGCGGTATTCTTATCAGCCGCCTTGTTTCAGATTGGTACACAAAAAAGAACCGTCACTTTGAATACTTTACCGCAATAAGCCGCAAAGTATTTAAGCATGCCACCTACAAATTTGTAGAATATAGAAAAATAGCCTACGGTATTTCGGTAGTCGTTTTGATAGTAGGCGTAAGCTCTTTCTTTCATGGTTTTGACGAAGGTGTTGAGTTTAGCGGAGGCCGCAGCTACACCATTCAGTTTGGTAAGCCTGTTGATCGTGATGGCATTGCCAATGCGCTGAAAACAGAATTCGGAGATTTTCCTGTAATAAAAACCATTGGCAGCAACAGCCAATTGAATATTACCACGTCTTATATGATACGTGACGATGCACCCAATGTGGATTCGATTGTTGAGTTTAAGTTATTCACTGGCCTGAAACCATTTTTACCGCAGGGACTAACTTATAGAGAATTTGATACCCGGTATAAGCAAAGTTCGCAGACGGTTTTACCAACCATTTCAGACGATCTGAAAACTGGTGCAAAAACAGCAACGATTATTTCGTTACTGGCGATTTGTCTCTACATCTTTATTCGTTTCCGCGACTGGAGATATTCATTGGGCACCATTGTAGCCTTGCTGCACGACGTTTTGGTAACACTTGCGGTATTTAGCTTCTTAAAAGATTTCGTACCGTTTCCTCTGGAGATCGACCAGCATTTTATCGCGGCCATATTAACGGTTATTGGTTTTAGTATGAACGATACGGTAATTGTATTTGACCGTATTCGCGAAGACAGCCGTTTGCTGAAAGGCATGGATAAGGGGTCCATCATCAACAAGGCCATTAACGAAACCTTAAGCCGTACCATCATGACGTCGTTAACGGTTTTCTTAACCATTTTATCGCTGTTTATATTTGGTGGTGAGGTTACCCGTGGTTTTGCATTCGCAATGCTGATAGGTGTTCTTACCGGAACTTACTCTTCAATATTTGTTGCCGCGCCTATCTTAATGGATTTTGCAAAAGACAAACCTTTGGGAGCCGCTGATACAGTTGTAACAAAGACTGTAAGCAAACCAGCTCATGCCTGATAAATACTTCTAAATAATAAAAAAAGGCCTGCAAAAATTTGCAGGCCTTTTTTATGTTTACAATGGAAGCGAAAGAACGAAGCAATGCATTTTCAATTTGTAATGATCGATTGCAAATGTATACGGGACTTAAGAATTGATCGATCGGCAGAACCGGTCCTTTCATCCCTGTGTTTATCATACAATTTATTTATAAGTCAACGCCTTATTAAAATACCCTTAAACTATTGATTTTAACAAACTAAAAAATCATTTATAGTTAATATTTGCGTTATCGTAATTATTTGAAAAGCCTGCGTAATTATATCGCCCGTTTCACCACCTTGCTTGTTGCATTACAAGTATTGAATATGGGTTTGTTCGTGCAGGATTTTGAGACTTTGCAATCTCCTGCGGTTTTAAATGATGAAAATATCATCAATAATTTATTTGAGTACGTTAGCGAAGTAGTATTAGACCAGGTAAATGCCATGCCCGAATATGGTAATGGTGACGCCAATAAAGGCCTTCAGGCATTTAAGTACTCATCCATTAAGCTGGCTGAGGTAAAATCGGTACAAATAATTAGCTGGTCGGGTAAACCCATTGAAAGATCATATCTTCCTTATAACAGGTTTTACAATGTTGATTTTATAAAAGAGATCAATC
>JBBRCW010000271.1:0-9627 GCA_038204535.1 Chitinophagales bacterium
TGATTAAGCGGTACCTTTTAAAATTTTATTCCAATAAAGCCAGGGCAAAACATATTTCTTAAGCAGGAACATACTCCATCTTGGCTTGCTTTGATCAAAGGGAAATGTTTCGGTGGGTTTATTATCGTAGTCAAATTCGGCTAATATTAATTTGCCATAGCCTACTACAATCGGGCAACTGCCATAACCATTGTATACTGAGGGAAGTTTTTTGCCTTCCATTAAGGCGAGCAGGTTTTTTACCAGAACCGGCGCTTGTTTTCTAACGGCTGCTCCTGTTTTTGAATTGGGGGTGCTGGCCGCATCGCCCAGGCTAAAAATGTTTGGATACCGGATGTGCTGAAGGCTGTATTTGTCAACATCTACCCACCCGCCCTGGTTGGCAAGCGGACTGTTGCTTATAAAATCAGGTGCGCTTTGCGGCGGGGTTACGTGCAGCATGTCAAAATGCTTTTGAACCTGCGTTGTCACACCATTTGCATCTTTCACACTAAAGGTCGCCGTTTTGTTTTCTCCATCCACTGCTACCAGGTCATAATGGAAATGCGTTTCTATGCCATAATGATCAATTATTTTCTGCAGTTCATCAGCATATTTTTTTATTCCAAAAATCACGGAACCACCGCTGGAGAAATCAACTTTTACCTTACCCTGTAATTTGTGTTTCCTAAGGTAATCCGCTGCCAGGTAGGTAATTTTTTGGGGCGCTCCACCACATTTTATTGGGGTAGACGGGCTGGTGAAAATTGCTGTCATGCCCGGTTTAAGTGACTGAATACATTCGTAGGTATAGGGGGCCAGTTTAAAAGAATAATTACTGGTTACGTTGTTTTTTCCCAGTGTTTTTTCGAGTCCATCAATTTTATTCCAGTTTAACTGTATGCCAGGCGCTACTACCAGGTAGTTGTATTGGTAGATATTGCCTTCCGCGGTTGTTAATGTATTTTCTTCGGGTTGAAACGAAGCGACTGACTCTTTTAACCAGGTCGCTTTTTTAGGTATAACCGAACTTTCGGCCCGCATTGTTTTTTTAATGTTGAAGATACCGCCGCCTACCAATGTCCAGGCCGGTTGATAATAATGTTTGTCAGAGGGTTCTATGATGGCTATATTGAGGTCGGAATTTTTTCGCAACAGCCTTGCTGCAACCGATATTCCAGCATTTCCTCCGCCAACTACTATCACTTCAAACTTAGGCATGATCTTTTTTTTTGTAAGAGCAAAGCTAACCGGCCTAAAATGGGTAAAAGGTGACCTTTGTCACCCAACTAAATGATTGTATATAGCTTTTTAAAGAAAGAATGCGCCGAAGGGCGCATTCCAAATTCCTCCTGTTTATTTGCTGCGATAGTAGTTTCAATCTCCTCGTCATTTAGAGTGATTAATTTTTGCAATCCCCAAAAAAGGTCTTTGAAAATGACACTACATAAATTAAATCAGGCCCTTTGTAAAAATGCGCACCTTATTTGAATGGATATTTAAGTCGGCATATTTTCACGCAAAGCCGCCAAGAGCTTCACGCAAAGATGTATAAGTGTTTTTATATGTATGAATCAAGATTTTTCTTTGCGTCCTTTGCGTGGGTTTTACTTTGCGTCTTTGCGTGGAAAACCTCCTGTATGTATAATTACGGTGAACCATAAATCAATCAGACTAAAAATGTGTCATTGGCAGGAACAGCCTGCCCCGCTTCTTCTGGCGGGAAGCGATCCACCTACTCAATCAGGTTGACAAATGGCTGGGGATTGCTTCGCAAGGCTAGCAATGACGCACACATATTATCTGCGACAGTTTGATATGCACCCGGCGCCGAAGGTTAGTTACCGGGTGTCGAATTGTATGACTACCTTTCGCTACGAACGTAAATGCTTAAACCGTATGAAAACACCCATCAATATTTTTAGGGCTTTGCAAAAGGCGATCACATTTTTATCAGCTTTCCTGGTTTCAGTTGTTTGTCTGGCCCAACCCGGCAGTCAACTGCCCTCATGGACAATGGGTCCCTTTATTCGGCCAGCCGGAGTAAATCCCATTATTTCGCCCAGGCCTGCCAGCAAATTTTTCGACCCCATGAGCCGGCAAAAAGTTGCCTGGGAGGCAAGCGATGTTTTTAATCCTGCAGCGACTGTAAAAAATAATAAGATTTATGTGCTGTACCGTTCCGAAGACCACTCGGGCGAAGGCATTGGTATGCGTACTTCACGCATAGGCCTGGCAGAAAGCACCGATGGAATTACCATGAAGCGAAGACCCACGCCAGTAATGTATCCCGCAAATGATAGCCAAAAACAATTTGAATGGCCGGGAGGTTGCGAAGATCCGCGGGTAGCCATGACCGAAAACGGCACCTATGTAATGATGTACACGCAATGGAATAAGAAGGTGCCGCGCCTGGCAGTGGCCACTTCAAAAGATCTTATAAAGTGGACCAAACACGGCCCGGCTTTTTATAAAGCGCATAATGGAAAATTTAAGGACCTCGCTGCCAAGTCTGGATCCATTATTACAAAAATGGTAAATGGTAAGCAGGTGATGGCTAAAATAGATGGCAAGTATTGGATGTATTGGGGAGAGCGTTTTATTAACCCGGCCACCTCAACCGACCTGGTAAACTGGAAACCCATGCTGGACGATAACGGCGATCTAAAGCAAATTGTAAATACCCGCGATGGCTATTTTGACAGCGACCTTACCGAATGCGGCCCTCCGGCCATCATGACCAAAGACGGTATTTTATTGTTGTATAATGGTAAGAATAAACCCGCCGAAGGGCGCGACGTAAATTATACCGCAAATACTTATTCGGCCGGGCAGATTTTGTTTGATAAGAAAGACCCCACGAAAGTTTTGCATCGGCTGGATAAACCATTTTTTGTACCCACCGAACCATTTGAGAAAAGCGGGCAATACCCGGCGGGTACCGTATTTCTGGAAGGGCTGGTTTTTTATAAAAGCAAATGGTTTTTGTACTATGGCTGTGCCGACAGCAGGGTAGCGGTGGCTGTTTTTGATCCGGGCAAAAAACCTGAGTAGTTTAGTTAAATTTACAGTTATACTTCGCGCCACATACAATGTGCAATGAATTTTTTTGGGCCAGGGTTTAGTGCTACTATTTACCATCGTTGCGTCGCACACTTATACAATTTGTTCAATAATCAGCAATGCACAATCTTATCAGACGTGAAGTATAAGTCAAATCGTTTACCATGGAAAATAAAGCGGAACCCACTTTAGGAAAAGAAAAATCTGTTACATAGAACTGCCTGCCCTTGATGCAACGAAGTCAGCTAATTTCTATCAAAAAGTATTTAGCTGACATATACGCCTGCGCGAAGATGGCAGCATCTCGTTCGATGACAGCGTAACCGAGGTAAGCGGTACCTGGGTTGTTGGCAGACAACCATACAATGGAGACAGCCTGATGATCTATATTATGGTAAAAAATGCTGAAGAAAGCATCCGCTCTATCGTTGACAATGGGGGAACCATCACCCGGCAGATCGGCGCCGATTTTCCGGAAGTAACGGCCAAATTCAGCGATCCTGCCGGTAATGTCATGGGTATCTATCAGCAACCTGGTTTATAGGCAGCAATTATAGATTGCGATATTTGTTAAAGATTCCAAACTTTAACCTGCGTTCCCCGTTATTTGTTTAGCAAAGAAGTGTGTAATAAAGCCGTTTCATTTATTTTGCGCCCACCTTTGATAACTTAATGCAATTAATTACTATGCGTCAATCGCTATTTTTTATAGTCACTTTGTTATTGTTTCTGCCCCTTGCATCTTTTGCGAAAATTGCAGGCGTCACTGTTTCTGGTATCGTTAAAAATAAAAACTCAAAAGAAGTATTGGCGTTTGTAAGTGTAGTAGTAAAAACAGGCAAGGATACTGCGTTTGTTACCGGCACAGTTACCAACGAGGCGGGCAGGTTTACGCTGCAGAATATTAATGCCGGCAATTATGTTTTGGAGATTTCGAGAGTGGGTTTCGAAACCAAACTGGAGCCATTGTATGTGGGCAGCCTGAGCAATTTTTTAGACATTGCTACCATTGAACTGGATGAAAGCGCTGTTGCATTAAGTGCAGTTACCGTTGTTGCAGACCGGCAGGGTATTGATGATAAACTGGATAAGAAAACCTTTAGCCTTTCATCAAACCTTAGCCAAACCGGCGGATCGGTACTACAGGCCATGCAAAATTTACCCGGTATTACCGTTCGGGATGGTAAGGTGCAATTAAGGGGCAGCGATAGGGTGGCCATTTTAATTGACGGAAAACAAACGGCCATCACCGGTTTTGGCAGCCAGTCGGGTTTAGATAATCTTCCTGCTTCTGCTATCGATAAAATAGAGATCATTAACAATCCTTCGGCTAAATACGACGCCAGCGGAAATGCCGGTATCATAAATATCATCTATAAGAAAAACAAGCAACAGGGTTTTAATGGAAAGGTGGGCTTTGCCGCCGGCCTGGGTTCGTTATGGCAGCGAAAAGAAAACCTGCCAGGCATCCGGCCCCAATACCAGCGTACTCCAAAGATCAATCCTACGTTATCGCTAAATTATCAAAAAGATAAAATAAACCTGTTTTTGCAAAGCGATTACCTCTATACCGAAACATTGAATAAAAATGAGTTTACCGAGCGGACATATACCGATGGAACCGTCATTCAGCAACAACTAAAACGCAACCGCAATACAACTTTTATAAATAACAAACTGGGTGTTGATTATAATATGAGCGCTGCCGACATGTTAACGGTTTCGGCTTTTTTTGGCACAGAGAAGATCATTGATCGCGGCGACGAACCGTTTTTTAATAAAGACCTTACCCGGCGTAAAAGGTTATGGCAATTTTTAGAAGATGAAATAAAGTACACGGCCATGGCTGCGGCAAGTTACCAACACAAGTTTGCTGAGCCCGGCAGGTTATTAAACATGGGGTTTAATTATACCTTTCACAGAGAAGATGAGAAATATTTTTTCGATAACATTTTGCCCACCTTTACAGGCAGAGACGCCTTTAAATTATTGTCTGACGAAAGCGTTGTCGATTTAACCATGGATTACATAAGGCCGTTGCGATATGGCCGCATTGAAACGGGATTTAAACTGAGGAGAAGAACCATACCCACCAACATGCAGTTTTTTCCCGGCATCAATTCGCCGATTGACAGTGCAGCAGGCGGCGAAGCAACCTATAAAGAGACTATCCCTGCCGTTTATGGAAACTATATTTTTGAGAACAGTAAAATGGAAGCCGAGGTTGGGTTGCGTATTGAATATGTTAACCTGAACTACCTGGTAAATCCAAATCACAATACCTATAAAAGCGATGGCTATAATTATACGCAGCCTTTTCCTTCTATCCGTCTGAGCCGTAAATGGAGCAACGGCGATAAATTGTCGTTGTTCTATAACCGGCGCGTTGACCGCCCCAATGAAGTGGACATTCGCATCTTTCCAAAATACGACGATGCAGAGATCATAAAAGTGGGTAACCCCGCGCTGCGTCCGCAGTTTACCAATACGGTAGAACTGGGTTTTAAAACATCGCTGGGTAGTGGGTATTATTATGGTGCCGTTTATCATCGTTTTGCCAATGCAACCATTACCCGCATCAGCAGCACCGTACCGGGCAGCACGCTTATCTATGCAATTTTTCAAAACGTAAACCGCAGTTACAATTCCGGTGTTGAAATGGTGGTGGCGCAGCAGTTTTCGCCCAGGGCTTCCGTTAATGTAAACCTGAATGTTTACCGTAACCAGATCAATGGGTTCACCGTTACCAATCTTTACCCCGTTGTAAATACGTTTACTGCTGCCACCGACCAATTAGTTTCTGGTAACCTGAAAGTGAACGCCAACTTTAAATTACCAAAGGCGGTGGAAGTGCAGGCCTCTGCCATTTACCTTGCCCCCGACCTGATACCGCAGGGCAGAATAGGCGCACGTTTTTCGCTGGATGCCGGCGTTAAAAAAAGTATTCAGCAGGGCAGGGGCGAGTTGTTTGCCAACGCGACCGACCTGCTAAACACCATGATCATTAAACGCGATATTAAGGGCGGCAATTTTAATTATACCAGCACCGACTATTACGAAACACAAGTAGTAAGGGCAGGCTATAGTTATAAGTTTTAATTGACCAGTTTAACACCGAAAGTTTATCATACTTCAAAATGTATTGACTGAGTTAGTAACGGGTAGTTTTAATGACACCTGAGATATGCTTTATTTTTTTCACGCAAAGGCGCAAAGAAATGCAACGCTAAGAAGACGAAGAAGAAGGCAAACTCAGAGAAATACTTTTCTTCTTCTTTGTGTGGTTTTCCTCTGGCTGTTCTTTGTGCCCGCCCGACCATGAACGGTACGTTCGGGCGGGGTTAAATAGACTGTTTCAGCAACTCGTTATTACGATATTAATATCGATTTCTTATGGCTTTTTTTTTCATGCCCGCCTGAACGGACGGGCAGGCAAAGGCGCAAAGAAAGGCAACGCTAAGAAGACGAAGAAGAAGGCAAACTCAGAGAAATACCTTTCTTCTTGTTTGTGTGGTTTTCCTCTGGCGGTTCTGTGTGCCCGCCCGACCATGAACGGTACGTTCGGGCGGGGTTAATTAGACTGTTTCAGCAACTCGTTATTACGATATTAATATCGATTTCTTATGGCTTTTTTTTTCACGCAAAGGCGCAAAGAAAGGCAACGCAAAGAAAACGAAGAAGTAGGCAAACTCAGAGAAACATCTTCCTTATGTTGTTTTGTACACATAGAGGCCGGAAAAATGGGGGAGTTAGTTTTTTTATAAATACTGTTTTAATAGGAATGCTTGCCGGCTGTCCATCCACTGGTTTGTAAATACTTTTCTCCCGATTCCACTGCGCCGGTCTCCATTTCAGTCCCCATTGAATCGTTCCAGCGGTTTAGAAAGCCAAATAGCGAAACAACGCCCAATATTTCTACAATCTCTCCTTCATCCCAATGCGATCTCAGGTTTTCGGCTATGGTATCATCAACAGCGTTAGGTATAACGGAACTTGCCAAAGCAAATTCCAGTGCGGCTCTTTCTGCCTCCGAAAATGCGGGATGGGTTTTGAATTCCCAGATGTTTGCCATTTGTTCGTTTGGTGCTCCATAACGTTCGGCCGCCCGTATGGTATGTGCCTGGCAATACCGGCAGCCGGCAGCATTACTGCTGATGTAACCGATCAGCCGTTTTAGGGCGCTGGTAACCCTGCCGCTATTTTGCATGACCGCTTTATTCAATTCTATAAAAGCATAGGCAATGTGGGGCCGGTGATACATGGTCTTTACGCTATTGGGGCAAAAGCCCAGTGTTTCATTAAAAAAGGTGATGAGCTGCCGAAAGGCTTCGTCACCTTTAGTGGTGACCGGCAATACCAGGGGTCTTTTCATATGGTTGTTTTATGGAAATGTAAATTAAGGAAGCGGGTTCTAAAAAGTTGTCAAAAATATATGCCATTGACACATTTGTAAACAATTTGAAAAGTTTCCCCTCCTTTTTTCAAGGAGGGGACCGATTTTTTGCGCAGCATAGAATCAGGGGTGGTTAAACTCCGCATTAATTCCAAAAAATAAAAATTGTCAATTTAAGAAGTACCCGCAAGGCACCGATCTGGTTTGGTTAAGGGTATCAGTGACGTGTTACACCAGCCAGATACAATCTGGTTTTTATTTGCCTCCGTAGTCACAGACTACGGAGAGCCGGGTTACCATATACAATCATGATTTTTATTAGCCATCGCAGTCACAGAAGGGAGCGCTGTACTACAGCACGCAGCTAAACATCATTTTAAATCAGAAACATCTATTTTAAAAAGCTTTGCCGCGTTTTTCCAAAGTATCAGTTCTTTTTTATCGTCGGGCAAATCAAGCTGTTTCATAAATGTCAGGTACGATTTCATGGTGGAGATAGGCCAGTCGGTGCCGTACAACAAATACTCCGGTTCGCCGGCGTAGAGTATCATTTCTTCCAGCTGGCTTTTCATATACTTCTCAAATTTTTCGGTAAAATCGCCCAGTACCAAACCTGAAAAGTCGGCATACACGTTTGCGTTTTTATACACTACTTCCATACAATCTTTTATCCAGGGATTGCCCACGTGGCAGATAACGATCTTCATTTCAGGGTTGTCTACCGCCACATCATCAATATGTATGGGGTGCGAAAAACGGATACGACCTTTGGGTGTATAAGTATCGCCTGAGTGAAACATGACCGGTATGTCGAATTCCGTTGCCAGGTCGTACACCACTTTCAGCCTGTTGTCATAAGGATAAAATGGTTCGTAACCGGGGTATAGTTTAAATCCTTTTATCAATCCTTCTTTTAAATAATCGCTTAACTCGCGTAAGTCCCGTTCTTTATAATTTAAATAACTAATGCCAGCTACAACGCCCAGGTTCTTTTTATCGCGGGTTGCTTCCACCACTTTTTTAATACCGGGCCGGTGATTGTTTACCACATAAGATGTTAGTATGAGGGAGTAATCCACATTGTTCTCAGCCATAACATCGGTCAACCTGCTCAGGCAATTCTCCAGCGATACCACCCTGTCTTCGTGGTAATTGTTTATATGCGTATGCACGTCAATGATCATTGAATATTGTTTTTATATGTTTATGAATGAAGGATCTTTCGATCTCCCGGGGATTAATATAACAAAAAAAATTTAAATGAGATCCCAGTTGGGCAGAAGAGCAGATTGCCTAATGGGGTTTTTCGCAGTCGCGGCTAAATAACCTTTCGTATTATTTGTTATAAATCCCGATTAAATGTCTGTAAAATGCCCTGTGGTTTAAATGCGGTCATTGCTTATGGGCGTAATTCAAATTCCTCCTGCTCTGAGCGCAACAAAAGCAGTATAACCGTTAAATCTCTTAGCGCTTAATTAATATCTTAGCGTTTAAATCAAAAACAGCCGCCATCCCAACCGTTCGACAAAGTGATACGTAAGAGTTCGCCCCAAATTCTGGTGGGGTTGCTATGTTATGGCCGTTTAAAGCGGTCATATTCAGAAACAAAGATTGGTGAGTTAATCGGCCCTCCTGGGCCGAAGAAACATCCCGCATATAATATTTTCAAGTCTTCTGCTGCAACCTGTTGGCGACTGTTTTCTAAAACCAAAGTTTTATGAACAAAGTTAATCAACACAAAACAAAGCCGTTTGAAAAAATGCCTGTTGTAAATATAGCAGCAGCCGGTATTGATGTAGGCAGCAGTTCGCACTTTGTAGCCATTGGGCAAAACAAGGAAGACGTAAAAGAGTTTGGTGTTTACACCGAAGATCTTCATGCACTTTGCAAACATTTGGTGCAAGCCGGTTGTACTACCGCTGCATTAGAAAGCACAGGTAGTTACTGGCAGCCCTTATTTGTACTGCTACAGCAATACAACCTAAACCCTATATTGGTCAATGGTAAATTTACCAAGAATGTAAAAGGCCGTAAAACTGATGTACAGGATTGCCAGTGGATACAAAAGCTGCACACGATGGGCAGGTTGGAAGGCAGCTTCATCCCTGATTTGTTTACCGAAAAAGTGCGCCAATATTATCGTCACCGCCAAACACTGGTGGAAAATGCAGCAAGCTATATAAATAAGATGC
>JBBRCW010000272.1:0-9548 GCA_038204535.1 Chitinophagales bacterium
GGAAAAAATGCAAAAGGACCTGAACCTGACAGCAGATCAATCAGCAAAAATCAAGTCGCTTAACCAGGATTTTAAAACCAATGCTGAAAAAATCCGTAATAATTCAGCGCTCTCACGGGAGCAAAAGAAAGAACAAATGAAAGACCTTCACATGAATCATAAGCAGGCAATGGAGTCGATGTTGACTAAAGAACAGAAGGAAAAAATGAAAGACCTCCATAAAAACAGGAAAGGGCACGGAGAGCAAAAAATAACGAAGTAAAAGAAAGGTTTTATTTGAAAGCAATAAAAGCAGGTCTAGATGACCTGCTTTTTGTTTTCTATATAATCTCCAATCACCTTGCAAGTAGGTATAAGCCAGCTTAAAATTTCTGTTATAAATATTATCTTATTTACCATCCATTTACCAACTTTGCATATTGTCAGCCTTTAATATTCTTCTTACAAATAACTTAATCAACCATTCAAATGAAACCAATTTTAAACACGGCTTTGCTTTCAGGGTTTGTAACCTTTGCCTCGTGTAACAATCCGGACACATCCAAAACCCAGTCGGATAGTGCGACCACCAAAAACATTCAGGAAAATGCGGTAACCTATGCGCTGGACACCCTTACTATGAAGGGCTTTGTAACCTACGATTTAAAACAACCAGGGTAAACGACCCGGAATATTAGTAGTTCACGAATGGTGGGGTTTAGGTGATTACACCCGAAGCCGCGCCAAACAACTGGCAGAACTAGGATATATAGCCATAGCCGTGGATATGTACGGTAATGGCAGAACGGGCGACACTCCGCAGGAAGCACAAGCATTGGCTACTCCGTTTTATCAGAATCCTATGCTTACCAAATTGCGGTTAGATGCGGCAATGGCAAAATTGAAATCGTTTAAGGAAACTGACACCACCAACATTGCAGCAATGGGATATTGTTATGGAGGCTTTGTCGTATTGAATGCGGCCAAATTAGGAGCCGACCTTAAAGGTGTTGTCAGTTTTTACGGCAACCTCTCAGGTGCACAACCCAATAAAGACCTGCTAAAAGCAAAAATTCTGGTTTGCCATGGCGAGGCGGACCAGTTTGTGCCACAGGCAGAAGTGGATGCCTTTAAAAAAGGCATGGATTATATTGGTGCGGATTATACTTTTAAAAGTTATGCCAACGCAACCCATGCATTTACAAATGCGGCAGCAACCGAAAAAGGTAAAGAGTTTAATATGCCCATTGAATACAATGCCGCGGCAGATAGCGCTTCATGGAACGATATGAAAAGTTTCTTTACCAGGATATTTCCGGCGAAACAATAACCAGTATTTGAGTTGAATGAAAAAACCGCCTTGGTTGGCGGTTTTTTAACGTTAAAATCTTCTGAAAGATCCCCTATCTCCTCCACCCCCAGGCCCTTGAGGACGGCTGGGAATTGAACCAAAATTCCGAAGGCTATATGTAAAGGTTAGAAGAAAATATTGCTGTAAAACCTGGTTCTGCACATCCTCAATATATGTTTCTGTTATGTTTCGGGTAATGCTTTGGTTTTGCTTCAGCAGATCGAACACGGTAAACTTAATTTCGCCGCTTTTCTTTTTAAATATCTTTTTACCTGCACTCATATTCCATAAATAATAGCTTTGGTTAAAGCCTGCGGTTAAACCATTATACAACTGGTTATTCAGCTCGTTCTGAAAAAACCAGCCTTTTTTGGATAACAGGTTTAAGGAAACCGAACCTACCTGCGAAAAATAATTATTATTTAACTGTGGCTGTGTTTCGTTGACGGCAGTATTAAAGTTTGCGCTATAAGAAACGGTAAAATCAACATACTGACTTACGTTGCTGGCAACTACCGCCCCCAACGAATACGTAGAGCTTTTGCTGATGTTCTCTATATTATTAATAATACCTGGTAAGCGGCTATACGATACTCCTCCATTCAAATTCAGGTTCGACTTTATAAATTTTAAGGGAACGGCAAAGTTCAAAAAAGATCGTACGCTTATGTATCCATTCAAGTTGACCGGCTTTGTAAGCTGTTGTCCCGATTTAAGGGTAAGGTTGTTATTTAATACCGAGTCGCGAACGGCAATAAAAGTGGCATTGGTAATATAGTTACTGGCGGTTTGCAAAAACAAATTGGCCGACGTTAGAATTCCTTTTTTTGAATTCGTAAAGGTGTAACGGGTGCCCACTATTTGCGACAACTGCTGCTCAAGCTGAGGGTTACCTGCTGTTACAAAGGGTATATTCGTATAATCGTACACATCCTGCAACTGGGTAACCGAAGGCAGGTTGGTACTCATTCTGTAAAATATTCTTACGTTGCTCTTGTCATCAATTTTTAATCTCAAAAATGCACTGGGTAATACATTGCTAAACGACTTGCTGACCATTAACGGACGCGGATATTCCTGGTCGCTTTTTAGCGTGCTGTATTGATAATTCGCCCCAAAACTAAACTGGTTATCTTTTGAGCCAAAACGGTAAGTAAGGCCGCCATTTTGCCCGGTATTGGTGTTTTTAAATCTACTGCTGAGCGATTGATCGAAGATGGTATACTTGCCTGCGTCTTTGTCGTATTGAAAGGCTTCCTGGTCGGCATTGCTTCTGCCGTAATTTGGGTTGTAACTTATTTGTATCTGCGACTGCTTTGATACAGGCTCCGTATAAATAATGTTGGCGGAAAGATTGTATCCATCATTGGACTGGTCGGTAAACCGGCGCGAAGTGCTGTCTCTGTAAGTTGCGCCCACAAAAGTTGTATCAAAAAGATCGGTGTACACATTGCCCGTGCGGTTATTGCTGGAGGAACTAAGGTTAACTGAAAATGTGCGTCCTCTCTTGCCAAAGGAGTGCCGGTATAAAAGCGAACTGTTGATACTATTGCCCAAACGGTCGCTTAAATTATTGTTTTTGGTAGCACTGGTAGTCCCCTTTGAAGTAGGATCTACAAAATTTGTCGAGACACTTTGGTTGTTGCTATTCTTTTGAAAACTCAGGTTGGGCGAAAAAATGATTTGGTTTGCAGAATCTATTTTATACTCTATTCTTAAATTTACCCGGTTGCTATAATTGTTGCTTCCCGACAAAGTATTTTGATTATAGCTTTGTAAGCCTTTTAAAGAATATTGCCTGTTTACAAACTGGTTTGTGCTGTTGTTGGTATTATTAAAAAAGTAGCTGCCGGTCACCACCATTTTAGATCCCCAGTTATCAGTATAATTAATGCCAGCGGCATTTGTTTTATTAATTCCGTTTTGCTGGCCCACTGTAAAATTTCCGTTGTTCCCTCCGCCTCCGCCAGGTCCACGTCCTCCACGGCCGCCACCCCGACCACCGCCGCTGCTGGTTACGCCTAAGAGATCTTGTGCCGAAAAATTTTGTTGATTAATATTATTGAAATTTCCAACCACCGAAATTTTCTGGTTCTCCTTTAATATAGTCGTATTTCCCCCTGCGGTATAGCGGCCATCAGTTCCGGCACCAGCATAAGCCCTGCCATACTGGCCATTACGCATGTTTGCTTTGGTAATAATATTCAGCCCTTTGGTTGTATTACCATCATCTACTCCTGTAAATTGCGCCTGGTCGCTTAAGCGGTCAAAAATTTGAATTTTATCAACTATTTCGGCAGGTAAATTGCGTAACGCTGCAGTGGCATCGTCCCCAAATAATTCCCGCCCGTCTAATGTTACTCTTTTAACATCTTCACCCTGCGCCTTAACCACTCCGTTCTCAATTGTTATTCCCGGCATCTTCTTAGCAAGATCCTCAATGGTAGCATCGGGGTTCACTTTAAAATTGTTGGCATTTATCTGCAGCGTATCGCCTTTTTGAGTAACAGGCGAAATGTTAGTGGTTACAGTAACCCCTTTTAAAACCTCAGAAATCTGCCGCAATTCTATATCGCCAAGGTTTACGTCGGCATTGCTAACAATCACCTTGTTGATGATCGACGAAAAATTTACTGCCGTAACCTCCAGATTAAAGGTATCGCTGGCTACACCTGTAATAGAAAATCGGCCTGCAGTATCGCTAATCACTTTTTGAACTATGGTTGTGTCACTTTTACTTTTCAAGGTTATGGTAGCACCTGGAATAGCCTTTGATGTTTCCGTATTCATGGTTACACCTTTTATAGCATAATTTTGGGCCTGAGATATGTAAAAGGCAAACATCAGAGAGACTAATAAAATAAATTTCTTTTGCATATAAAATTTTTTGGGCTGCCGGGACTGTAAAAGTAGAGGGAAGTAAAATTTCAATATTTGTTTTTAGGTTAACACAAAGTTTTATTCGGTAAGAAAACCAATGCCCGTTTATATAGATCCTATTCCTAAATTCTACTTCTTATAGCTGATGTCTTTTTAACATCTTGTTCAGAAATAACGAGAAAAATCTAAAAAAGCTGAATGTCACAACTTCATCATCCTAATCATTTACATTTATCCCGACCATAAAAATGAGCCTTATGAAAAAAAATCAGTTTAACAAGTTGAATAATTTGTACAACCGAAGAACATTTATTTCCACTGGATCAAAGGCATTAGGGTCGGCAATACTGGCTGGTTCTGCCGTTTCATCTTTCGCAGAGGAGGTATATATATCAGATCCGGTTACAGTGGGGCAAATAATGGATACGTTTATAAGCGAGGTTACTTCTACCCCATTGTTGACCACGGTGGATACTTTAAAAGCAGGCGACCGTCACTATCCTGTAACCGGCATTGTTACCACCATGTTTGCTACGATTGAGGTCATTAGAAAGGCGATAGATTTAAAATGTAATTTTATCATTGCACACGAACCCACCTTTTATAACCATTTAGACGATACCGATTGGCTGAAGGACGATGAAGTGTACCGTTATAAAATCAACCTGCTCAATCAGCATAAAATTTCTGTGTGGCGCAATCACGACTATATACACCGCCACCAGCCAGACGGCGTAAAATCTACCGTAATTGAAAAACTGGGCTGGAGCCAGCATTTTAATAGCGCAACAAATATCGCCATCGTGCCTTCCATATCTTTAACATCGTTAATAACGCAGGTAAAACAACAACTCGGCATTCAAACAGCAAGATATATCGGCAACCTGAACCAGCAGTGCAAAAAGATACTTGTAATGCCAGGCGCCTCAGGCGGCAAAAGGCAAATTGAAGCCATGAGCCAACAAAAACCTGACGTGTTAATCTGCGGCGAAATACAGGAGTGGGAAACCGCCGAATATGTAAGGGATGCGCAGGCAAAAGGCGACCAGCTTTCGCTGATAGTTTTAGGACATATAGCCAGCGAAGAACCAGGCAGTGAATACATTTCCAACTGGATAAAAAAAGTGTTTCCGCCGGTTGCAGTTCATCATATACCTGCGGGCAATTCATTAAAATTTATGTAGGTGCCTGGCCATCAAAAAAATAGCAGGATCATCTTTTCTAAAAACGATCCTGCTGTTTGGCATTTATTTTAACGGTCATTTTAGGAGGATAAAACCGACCAGGTTCTAATGCACCACCATTCGTACAAAATATTTAGCATTGCTCCTTAATCCTATATCACTTTTAAACCTTGCAACAGGTTATGAAAGCCTGTGGAAAGCGTAGTAATATCGAACGTAAAGCTGATGTTCGTAATGTTGGTGCCGGGCGTCACCTGAATTATATTTTTCTTAAGAATTCTGTTCCTTATTACGCTTCAATTTGCAGTAACTCCTCTATTAAATCACCATATTTTTAAATCGCGTTTACTTACTGCCCTATCTTTGTTTTAACCAACGATTGAGTTATGAATATTGAGTTTAACATCAACGAAGATTCAATGAAGCAGGCGCTTAGCCACATGGATCAATACTACGAAAAGATAAAATTAGGCGGAGGTCGAAAAAAAATAGCCAAACAAAAAGAACAAAATAAACTCACCGCCAGGGAACGTATAGATTACCTTATAGATGACGATAGTCCTTTTATTGAAATCGGCGATTTTGCTGGTTACGAAATGTACGAAGAGCAGGGTGGTTGCCCTTGCGGAGGAACCGTTGGCGGCATAGGTTATGTTAGCGGCCGCAGATGTGTAATAATGGCGAACGACCAAACCGTTAAAGCAGGGGCCTGGTTCCCCATAACCGGCAAAAAGAATTTGCGACTGCAGGAAATAGCTATGGAAAACTACCTGCCCGTGATTTACCTGGTGGATAGCGCCGGCGTATTTCTGCCAATGCAGGATGAGATTTTTCCGGACAAAGAACATTTTGGACGCATTTTCAGGAACAATGCCCGCATGAGCGCTATGGGTATTAGCCAGATTGCTGCGGTTATGGGTGCCTGCGTGGCGGGTGGCGCATACCTGCCAATTATGAGCGATGAAACCCTGATGGTAGAAGGCAACGGAAGCATTTACCTGGCCGGACCTTACCTGGTAAAAGCAGCCATTGGCGAGGTGGTGGATGCCGAAACCCTGGGAGGCGCCGAAACCCACAACGCAATCAGCGGTATTGCCGATTATAAATTTGATAACGAATACGATTGCCTGGACCAGATAAAAAAGATTATGAGTAAACTGGGCGCGAATGCCACGGCTGGTTTTAGCCGGGTAGCGCCGGTAATGCCGGTAAAAGATCCTAAAGAATTGTATGGCATTATTCCGGCAGGAAACGTAAAGCCTTACGATATGCTGGAGATCATAGAAAGAATAGTGGACAATAGCGAATTTGAACAATTTAAAGCCGATTATGGCAAAACCATATTATGCGGGTATGCACGCATAGAAGGATGGGCAGTAGGTATAGTGGCAAACCAACGCCTGGTTATTAAAACTAAAAAAGGCGAAATGCAATTAGGCGGGGTTATCTATAACGACAGCGCCGACAAAGCCGCCCGGTTTATTATGAATTGCAATCAAAAGAAAATTCCGCTGGTGTTTTTGCAGGATGTAACCGGCTTTATGGTGGGCACCCGCAGCGAACATGCCGGCATTATAAAAGACGGCGCCAAGATGGTGAACGCGGTCGCCAATTCGGTGGTTCCAAAAATTACCATTGTAATTGGTAATAGTTATGGTGCGGGCAATTATGCCATGTGCGGTAAGGCATACGACCCCCGGTTTATATACGCCTGGCCCAGCGCCAAAATTGCTGTTATGGGTGGAGAGCAGGCAGCCAGAACCATGTTGCAGATACAGGTTTCAAATATGAAGGCCAAAGGGCAAAAAATAACCCCGGAAGAAGAAGGCGCGCTGTTAAAGGAATTAATTGACCGGTACGAGAAACAGACAAAACCTTTTTACGCTGCGGCCCGGTTATGGGTTGATGGCATTATTGATCCGGTGGATACCCGCAGTTATATTTCAGAAGGAATTGCCGCCGCCAATTGTAATCCTCACATGCCCGATTTTAAGACAGGGGTGTTCCAGGTGTAACCCATTTTCACATTCATTCAAATTGTACTACAGCTCCGCCATAATTTATCCGGCGGAGTTTTTTTTATTGGGATTTTATATAGACACACGACCCACCATTGTTATACCCCCTTTTTGTTACATGGTGACCGCACAATTAAAATACCGGCAGTTGCGTTAAACAAAATGCCTGTTTTCTGTAATGATTAAAATCCGGCGAATCAGAACCAGGCTAATCATTCCGGCAATTCACAAACGATCTTTTGATCAGGTATCGCTTTTCTCACCAGGAAAAACGTGGTGATATGTTGGCGGAGTTCTAAACAAAATTTAGCTGATTTTGTATTAAAAAATTATCGGCAGAGTGAAATGGATAAAGAAGTATTGAACACTCAAAGCGATTATACTTAAAATTACAGGCCTTGGTAAACTCCAACCGATTTAAAGACGAAAATAAAACGCTGTCTCACTTTTATAACGAAGTGTGGGTAGCTTGCCCCATTTGTAAAAAAAGGGCTACTACAACGGTAGATTTTGACGCGAAAGTTGCCCGGTTAAGTTGTTTGCATTGCGGCCATAATAAAGAAATGACCACACAAATAACTGCTGCTGCAACTGTTCAAATGCCTGCACACCAGTTTTTCAAAGTCCCGTTATGGCTGCAGGCACCTTTCAAAAACAACCTGTTTTTGGCATATAACCTGGCGCACCTGCTCTACCTGGAACGATATATCGGTGCCGGCTTAAGGGAGCACAAAGACCGCACACATTTTACGCTTCTTGAAAAATTGCCCAAGTTCTATCACGAAGCTAAAAACAGGGAAGCGCTGCTAAAAATAATAGAAAGGTTAAAGAAGGAAAATGATTAAAAAACTACATTAAAAACTTTGCAGCCAACGATTATAACCCTTATGCTTTACAACAAAAAAGATGGAGGGTTAAAATGGAAGTACGAAAACCTGCTACATAAAAGATAGCATAGTTTTTACGGCAAAGACTTTAACATGTGGCAGCAAAAACATCAGGCAAAGATTTTTAACCTGCCCATATCTTCTTTTTCTATTTTTACTTTTTCCTTTTCACTCTTTATTTTAAACAACATGACCATTTACCAGGTAGATGCATTTACCAATAAATTGTTTGGTGGCAACCCCGCCGCCGTTTGCCCTTAACCGAATGGCTGCCCGATGATTTGATGCAGCAACTCGCCGCCGAAAATAACCTGAGCGAAACCGCATTCTTTGTAACCACTGGCGAAAACGAATACGATATCCGCTGGTTTACACCCGAGTTTGAAATTGACCTCTGCGGCCACGCCACGCTTGCATCGGCTTTTGTAATATTCCAGGAACTGAATTTGCTGGCCGATACAATAAACTTCACCTGCAAAAGCGGCCAACTTGTAGTTAAAAGAAAGGGAAAGCTGATCGAAATGAATTTTCCGAGCCGTCCGCCGCAGCGTATTGAATCGATTGACGAAAATTTGCTATTGGGAATAAATCTTCCGCCCAAAGAAGTTTTAAAATCGAGGGACTTTTTTTTGGTGTACGATACCGAAGAAGAGGTTCGAAACATTGTACCGGATTTTAGGTATCTGAACCAGGTAGATGCGATTGGAGTAATTATAACAGCACCGGGTAAAGAGGTAGATTTTGTCTCCAGGTTTTTTGTACCCAACTCTGTTATTGGCGAGGACCCCGTTACTGGTTCGGCCCACTGTAATTTGATACCTTACTGGAGCAACCGACTGGGCAAAAATGTGCTGACAGCCAAACAAATTTCATCCCGTGGAGGAATGCTGTTTTGTGAACTGCAGGACGACAGGGTTTTGATGGCCGGCGAAGGGATATTGTATATGAAGGGAGAAGCCCCCCTACCCCCCGAAGGGGGGAGTTAAGGACAACCACAGTGGCATGGCGGAACACAGAGCCGCCAATCAGAGCCGCCATCCTGAATTTATTTCAGGATCCCCTGGAGATCGTTTTGTCGTTCCAGGAGATGCCGGGTCAGGCCCGGCATTCGCAGTCTCCGATATTTCAGGACATCCCTAAAAGCGAACCTCAAAGGCACTATGAAAGATATTGCCAGCATGATGTAACACCGAACTGCCAATCAGAGCCACCCCTAAAAGCCGTCATCCTGAATTTATTTCAGGATCCC
>JBBRCW010000273.1:0-9494 GCA_038204535.1 Chitinophagales bacterium
GATTGCGGGGATTAAAAAAGATAGCGTTGCCTGTGCGTATGCAAAAGCCAGGCTGAAACTCGTCGGCCGCCCTTGTGGTTTCGGGGGCAGCCTTTTCTGCCACTGGTTCAGGTTGCTTAACAGGCTCTTGCGGCTTGGGGGCTTCTTCTGCTTTAAATTCGGTGAAAAATGGCTTGCTTACTTCTTTTGCCGGTTCAGAATAAGTTGTAATCGCATCTATCCCAACCACCGGCGTCTCAGATTTCGTTGCATCTATTGAAGCAAAATAGGTCTCAATCTCATTTGTTTCAACCACCGATCGGCTGTACTTTTTATTCAGGTTTAGAAAACCCTTCTCGTACTGCGGGGTCTTCCTAAAGAGTTCGCGGCTCCTGGAAACTGCATCTGTAAAATATTCAAGGGCTGTTTCAAAGCTGCTTTTTTCTGTTTCGCTTATGGTACTTGTTAGGGTTCCCGCCAATTGTTTTAGCATGCCTTTGGCGGTCATTACTAGTCCGGCCTCAATATTATCAACTGTCGAATAATTATTAAGATCTACCGAAGCAAGTACGGCAGTGCTTTCGTTGGCATAATAAATAGCGCCCAGCTTTTCTTCGTAACAAATAACCACGTTTGGAAAGGCTGTAAAAAATTCAATATCTGTCTTCCGGGTGCTTTTCGATTGATCAGCATCTGCCTTGCCAAAAACAACCGTCACCTGCAGACCATCCATATTTATTTTTCTCCGAAGCTCTTCTCTTAATCGCGGCGCTAACTGAATGCAAGGCGCAAAAAGCATCAGGCTTTCCTGTGCCGTCATTATGATCTTTTCAATATTCAGCGCAAGGTCGGTACCGTAAACAAACTTTGACATAGTAATGGGTTTGGATTTTTTCTACAATTTAAAACAGATACTTAATGATAATAGAGCTGCAAAAGCTTTTTGGAATGATGGATGAACTGAACCAATATCCTTTGAGCTTAATTTGTGTTATTTTTTGCCTGTAGCCGCCCAAAAAATGCCGGCGTATAAATGATCTAATAATGCCGGGTTACTGAAATTAGTGGGCAAGTGTCCCAGCCCTGAGTAAAAAGCCCTTCCGCCATCAAACTCATGATACCAGGCTACAGGATGTACCTTACCCATGCCTTCACCTTTTTTCGCTCCCCAGTTTACTTTGGGATTGTAGGTAGATTCATCTACTGCTAAGATATCGATGAGGCCCGGTGTTTTTGGCGAGGTAAATTCGTACCATTCTTCTGTCCATATTTTACCATTGGCAAAACCCTGTAATCCCGGAAAACCAGGATCAAGCACCTGTAATTTGGCTGTTTGAATTGTGGGATGGATATGAAACATTCTGCCCACCAGTTTGGTGTACCATTCCCAGTCGTATTCCGTATCCGAAGCACTGTGGATGCCCACATACCCTTTGCCGGATCTGATAAATCGTTCCATTACCTTTTGCTGCGCCGTGTCAAAAATATCGCCGGTGGTGTTTAGGAAAATAATCACCTGGTACTGTTCAACATATTTATCGGTAAACCCGCCGGGATTTTCCCAAAGATCAGCGTCAAAAAAATTGCGGCTGGCCATTTCCTTAAGGGCTACCACTCCCGAATGCAGCGACTCGTGGTGCCAGCCTTTCGTAGTCGTTACGATCAAGGCCTTAAATTGTTTTTGTGCAACTGCCGAAAAATCCGGGCCGCATTGAAGCACTAATAGGAGGGCAAGCAATCGTATTATTTTCATTTTTAATTTTTTTGTAGCATGAAGTTAACAGAAAGTGTCGATGGAATTTATCGTTACATTTTAAAGCTGATAAAACACTTTTCAATATAATCAATCATTGAATAAATCACCTTTTCAATTCCCCTGTTTTTATACTTCGCGCCTGATATGATGGTGCATTGCTGAGTATGGAACAATGGGTACACGAGTCCCGCACGTTGCGGGAACGATGATAAATAGTAGCAATTCGGCCCGGGCCAAAAAAAATACCAAACAATTTCAAACGGCGGGAAGTATAATTACCCGTTTTTATCTATTATCTTACCTCACAATCTTTTTTGCCAATCTCCCTTTTTACAAACTTGTTATATGAATAAAATTTCAGCCCTGGTTGCACTCCTTTTACTATTTCGATATAATGGTTTTACCCAGGCACCTGTCGAAAGCTATCCAATTGACCCGGCAGGTGTTGAACAAGCAGGTGTTCCCAAAGGTGAGGTTTTGCATTTTACATTTGAGCATTCTGTCATTTTTCCCGGTACAACCCGCGACTTTTGGGTGTATGTTCCCAAACAATACGATCCGGCAACACCGGCCTGCGTTTATGTAAACCAGGATGGTATTCAATGGAAAGCGCCGACCGTTTTCGACAACCTGATCTTTAAAAAGGAGATGCCGGTAACCATCGGCATATTTGTTACACCGGGCAAAGTATTATCTGAAAACAAACCTTCGGCACTCGACCGTTTTAACCGAAGCTTTGAATATGATGGCCTGGGCGATAACTATGTTCGCTTCTTACTGGAAGAAATATTGCCCGAGGTAGAAAAGAAACAGACCAGTGATGGCCGCGCCATTCACTTATCAACACAGGGAAATGACCGGGCCATTGGCGGATCGAGCAGCGGCGCCGTTTGTGCCTTTACCGCAGCATGGGAAAAACCCGATCAATTCTCCAGAGTTTTTAGCGCCATTGGCACTTATGTTGGCCTGCGTGGTGCCGACCGTTATACCACATTAATTAGAAAATATGAACCCAAACCCATTCGTATTTTTTTGCAGGATGGAACCAACGACCTGAATATTTATGCAGGCGACTGGTGGAAAGCCAATGAAATCATGGAAAGAGCCTTAACATTTTCGGGTTACGAAGTAAATCATATTTGGGGCGAAGGCCAACATAACGGCCAGCACGGAACAGCGCTTTTTCCCCAGGCTATGCGATGGTTATGGAAAGACTGGCCAATGCCTGTCAAAAACATCCAAACAAAAAACCAATTCTTAAGCGACATTTTAATACCCGGCGAAGATTGGAAACTGGTTGGGGAGAATTATACTTTTACAGAAGGTACCGCCGCTAATGCCAAAGGCGAAGTTTTCTTTCAGGATATACCCAATTCTAAAACCTATATCGTAAAAAATGGAAAACCAGTTGCCTTGCCAATGAATGCACACAAAGCCAGCGGCACCTGTTTTGGTATTGATGGTAAAAGATATACGACTGCCGGAGAAACTCAGCAAATTATCCGCTATTCTGAAAACAACATACCTGAAACCTTGGCTGAAAATGTAAAGGGAAACGACCTGGTGGTTGCTCAAAATGGAAATATATATGTAACACTACCCGATGGACCTGAAAGGCCTGGAAAGATCCTTCTAATTAAACAGGATGGAATGCAATTGGTGGCGGATAGCGGATTAAAATATCCAAACGGCTGTACACTTTCTCCCGACCAAACCCAATTGTATGTTACCGAATCGGCCACTCATTGGGTTTGGGTCTATCAAATTAAGGCCGATGGAACGCTTGCTTACAAACAAAAATATGGATGGCTGAACGTGCCCGACAATGCGGAAAACGCCTGGAGCGACGGCTTAAAATGTGACACGGCGGGTCGTGTTTTTGTGACCAGCCGCCTCGGCATACAGATACTGGACCAATTGGGCAGGGTGAATGCCATCCTTCCCTTGCCAAATGGCCAGGCTTCCAATCTGTGTTTCGGAGGGGAGAATTTTGATACCATGTTTGTATCAAGCCGCGATAAAATTTATAGCCGTAAATTAAGAACCAGGGGCAGTAATCCATTTGATGCGCCGTTTAAACCTATGCCGCCAAGATTGTAAGAATGCCGGGTGGTATTGTATTGGTAACTTTTTCTTAATACTAAATATTTGATATTGTTATTTTACTTTACCCCCAGCCAATTAAACTATTATGAGCATGATCTTTTTTATTGTAATAGTGTTATTTCTGCTTGCTATAACCGATTTGGTGGTAGGCGTAAGCAATGATGCTGTAAATTTTTTGAATTCCGCAATCGGCAGCAGGGTTGCTCCTTTTAGCACCATCATATTAATAGCCGCGGCCGGCGTAATTCTCGGCTCCGTTTTTAGCAGTGGCATTATGGAAATTGCCCGCAAAGGCATATTTCATCCTGAGTATTTTACGCTTGATAAAATCATGTGGATCTTTCTGGCGGTCATGCTGACCGATATTGTGCTGCTGGATGTTTTTAATTCATTGGGCCTTCCTACCTCTACCACTGTTTCAATAATATTTGAATTATTAGGTGCAGCGCTGGTTGCGGGTGTTCTGCTTTCTATCGATAAAGATGAGACCGTGTCTGTAATGATGCGGTATATTAATACCGAAAGCCTGTTTTCTATAATAACAGGTATCTTTCTATCTATCATTATAGCGTTTACATCAGGCATTATTGTGCAGTATTTATGCAGGCTGATCTTTACTTTTAATTATGAGGAAAAATTAAACAAGTATGGTGCAATTTTCGCTGGCACCGGCATCACTGTTATTTTCTATTTTCTATTAATAAAAGGCCTGAAAGGCACCACCCTTATCAGTAAATCAACCAGCGAATGGGTGAATTCAAATACGCCGATGCTCTTGGCGGTTTTTTTTGTTGCCGGCACGATTGTAATTGCACTACTGCAAAAAAAAGGAAAAATTAATCCCCTGAAGGTGGTGGTTTTTATGGGTACTTTTTCGTTGGCGATGGCTTTTGCCGGTAACGACCTGGTTAATTTTATCGGGGTGCCTATTACTGGTTTTCTGGCCTATCAAAATTGGGTTTCAACAGGCGTTCCTGCGGATCAGTTATACCAAACCTACCTGTCAGGCGCCGATGTGGTGGTTCCCAACTATATGCTTTTGATTGCCGGTTTGGTGATGTCGCTAACTTTGTGGTTTAGTTCAAAGGCGAAAAAAGTAACAGAAACCGAGGTGAATTTAGGCAGCCAGAACGAAGGAGAAGAACGTTTTCAGCCAAACGCCGTTTCGCGAAGCATTGTAAAATCATCGCTGCTCATCAGTAATCTCTTAGCGATTATTGTTCCAAAAACGGTGAGAGAATTTTACAACCTTAGTTTTGAGAAAAGTAAGATAAGGCAGGCTACAGTCGTCATTGATAAACCGGCCTTCGATATGGTGAGAGCTTCTGTAAACCTGGTTTTGGCAAGTGCCTTAATCGCCATGGCCACTTCAATGAAATTGCCTTTGTCAACCACTTATGTATCATTCATGGTTGCAATGGGAACATCTCTGGCAGATAAGGCCTGGGGCAGAGATTCGGCGGTTTACAGAGTTGCCGGTGTATTAAGCGTTATTGGGGGGTGGTTTATTACTGCATTAATAGCGTTTTGTGTGTCGGGTATCTTTGTGTTTTTTCTTTATAAAACAGAACTTACCGGGGTGATCGTTTTGTTGATTTTGGTGGGTGTTTATATGTTTTTTTCTCACCTTTTCTTTATGAAAAAAGAAAAGAAGACCAAGGCAGACAATGCTAAATTTAATACACTACCCGCTTCGGACCTTGACATATACGCAGGCAATAAAAATATTATGATCGAGAACCTGGTATCGATTATGAAATCTTACTCAAACATTTTGAAAGGTTTAAAAAATTACAATGCCGATTTATTAGAAAAGGAATATAAAAACCTGAAAGAAATTGAATCATATGGTTTTAAATTAAGGGCTCAAAGTATTCGATACATAAAAAACCTTACTACCACCGAATCGGTTCCTTCACAAATACTTTTATACAGCGCCGACTTTTTGCAGGACATAAACTATTCGGCCACTGCCATGGCGGAAGAATGCCTGCATTATATTCAAAATATGCATAAAGAACCAGGCAAGCATTTTATAAAAGTGTCGGAAGAATTGAACTTTAAGATGAACTCGTTTTTAGCCCTTGCTATCAACGCGCTACGTAACGATAACTTTGAGAAAATGGAAAGTATCCGCATTGCCAGGGATGACGTACGCGAATTCATTAATGAAAAACTGGAGCGTCAGCTAAAAGTGATCCAAATAGAGAAACCCGGTACCAAACAAGCAATTCTCGAAACCAATATCCTGCTGCAAAGCCGCGATATACTGGCGGTTTTACTTAGGATATTTAAAATGTACCGCCGGTATCTCAAAAGAAAATAGGCGTCAATTTACGCATAGGCGTCAATTTAAGAATTCAATAATTTCTCTAAAACCTTTACCAGGCAATAATTTGACGCGAATGAGTTGTAAAAAAGAATTAGAAATTGATATAAATTGATCAGGTAGAAATTCTTCAATAGAACAACTAATTGGACCTTCAATTTCAGACACATGTAAAAGCGTCATTGTAAATTACCCACCAAGGGAATTTTTAGAATTTGGTTTTCGCGTTTTATTTCCAGCGCTTCCAAAATGTGCCGATGCTACGCATCTCGAAAATCGCGTTGGCACTCTCCCCAACGGATTGAAATCTCCCGGTATCCGGGACTACCACATGTGTCGATGCTACGCATCTGCAAATATGCGTTCATAATAGAAATAGAAGACCTATGGAGCGGTTCATGTAATAGTCTCGTTTTTATCCAGAAATAATACAATAAGAGTAATGTTAGAACTATCAACTGGATTACGATAATTATCCGGTTCGCGCCTGCTGAAAAATATAGGTACAAATATCGCAGAGCCGTAGGCTCGATCAATATGGTAGCCCTGGGTTTTAACCCGGGGAAAAAGCGAAATAAAAAATTTTTGAGAGCCGTAGGCTCGATTCATATGTCTAATAACAGATAGAGGAACAACATGCATAAATTTTTGCGGCTAATTCAATCCCACAAATTCAGACCTCCTGGTCCCATGTCACAAAATCAATGTTTTAGTTAAAAGTTGTACATGGCATTGGATTGAACCGAAAAGATTGCTTAGTAATTAATAGAAACCGATAAACGGCAGCTTGTGCGAAAATAGCCGCAATAATAATATTTGATGCAAGCGAGTTTCGATAAACCGGAATTAAAATGACACTTGTCTGAACGGATGTTCATCCCCGCCTGAATGATCAGATCGGGCAGGCGGGCGGGCAACCTGAGCAGAATAAAAGCTTACAGTTCGTTCAAAAAAAATCAAGTTGACCCCAATGTCAATTTACGGGATATGAGCTTCCGGTTCAATTGGCGCAATGCAACCCAATTGACACCACAACTTTAATCTTTGTTTATCAGGTGCAGCGCACCGTAATATTCACAAAATCAAATCCTGCAAACTGTAAGCCGGTATATCGGTGCGCTGCACCTTAGAATGTATCGCAATTTTATAAGCTACAAATATTTGGGTGCGCTGCACCAAAAAGAAAATTCGATTGTCAATTTTTTCCTAACCTTGGTCAGTCTTGCCAAAACATGCATTGATTTGAGGTATTCGATACTAATTATCCTTTACGTAATATGAGCCTCCGATTGTTGGTTTAATGCAACCAAGTTGTTGCTTCACTCTCCTGAGGTGCAGCGCACCGCAATATTTGTAGAACATCATCTGTGCAGGGTTCATGAGGTGCAGCGCACCGTAATATTTGCATTAAATCGCACCGGGCAATTTGTTAACCGATATTTCGGTGCGCTGCATCTAAGAATGAAACGCAATTTTATGGGCTACAAATATTTGGGTGCGCTGCACCAAAATGAAGAGACAAAGGCACAATGCAACTTCATGCGAAGCTTTTCCGCTTCAAATCCCCACCATTTACCGGCCGTGCATTCCTTCAGCTTTTTAGGCGATACAACTTTTCTTCCTATCGCATCATCCTATATAATACTAATAGTTGTTTTGTAAAAAAATCCAATTAATACGTCCTAAAAACCTTAAATAGACCTTAATTTAAATAGGGTGCAGGCGCAATTTGGGTTATTATTCGTTAAAGCCTAAAGTCAGGAGCATTGCGTTTCCTATGTTATGAAAAAATCCATCCTAATTATATCCTTCCTGATTCCGATTTTATGCCACGCTGCCACTTTCGTGGTCACCAATAATAACCCGACCGGAAGCGGCAGTTTACAGGAAGCCTTACGAAATGCACTACAAAACGGATCGGCCTCCACCGATTATATTGTCTTTGATTTGCCCATTTCTCAAACCACCATAATAATAAAAAGCCCGTTGATTGCATCAGCAAACCTGGTAATTGACGGCACCACACAATCCACTTCTCCATTTGGGCTTTCCGTAGCACGGGTTCGGTTACAGGCAGACGGATGTGTAACCGGGCTTGTATTAATTGACCTTTCCAATGTGGAAATTTATGGCTTGTGGTTTTACGGTTTCAATGCTTCTTCGGCAGGCTGTACCAGCTCTGCTATCAGCATCAGTAATACCAGCCATTTTATTTTAGGAAAACCAGGTAAGGGCAATTGCTTTTCAAGCAATCACTTTTCCATACTTAATCCCGGGCAATCCGGTGGTTTTTCTGAAAATCTTGATATCACCGTACAGTCGAACCGGTTTGGAATGGATACAACCGCGCTTCCCGATTATACCGCCACCCAAATAAATTTTGGCGCAGTTAAAAGATTTTTATTCGGCGGAAATAATGCCAACGAAGGAAACAGGGTTGGCAATGGCATCGTAAATGTAGGCGATCCTTTGGCGCCGTCCACTTCGGCTGGCGATACCATTACGTTTAAAAACAACGCTTTTGCATTCGATGCTTTTAATGGCCCGTTATTATCAGCTGTTGGAATTAATGTAGCTGGTAATAAATCAGCCGGTTCCGCAATGGATGTAATTATCGCCCAAAACAAAATTGGTAAAGACGATGCCAATAATAAAATTTGCGTTGCTAATATTAACGGCAACATTCTCATAACGAACAATTACATCGGCTCGTTAAATACAGCTGTAACACCTGGCGATTCTGCCTCGGCCATCTATCTCGAAAATTGCAAAAAGACCGACAGTATTTGCATAAGAAACAATACGATCAATGGGTATCTAAATGGTATTAACATAAAGGGCACCACACAAGTCACCATTTCTGGTAACGCGCTGTACTGTAATCAAAAAGGCATTCTTTACGATAAACCTGAGCTGGTGCCCACCGTAAAATTTTCGGTTTTAACCCCCGGAAACATTGTGGGAAGTACTGCGGCTTTTTGTAAGGTAGAGATATTTACCACCGCTGTTTGTAACACTTATTGCGAAAACGGTCAAACTTTGGTTGCAACGGTAGTGGCCGATAATAACGGCTATTTTAAATATGCGGGATTAACCAGCGGGCTGGTGTCTGCCACAGCCACATCGCCGCAGGGCGCCACCGGCGAGTTTGCCGGACCCAAATTCAGTTGGTCAAATGTGGTGATCAAAAATGCGGCATGCGGTCAAAATAATGGCGGTATAAGTGGCATTAATATTGTGCATGGAAACAACTGGCATTGGGAAGATAGCCTGGGAAATACGATCGGTACCGATTCGCTTCTTAGTGGTTTGGCGCCGGGCAAA
>JBBRCW010000274.1:0-9474 GCA_038204535.1 Chitinophagales bacterium
CGCCGCTGAGCCTATGCACCGAAGCATTCGGTTGTATGTTGGGCTGGAAGAACCTGCCTATTTAATCGAAGATCTTGAACAGGCATTTTCCTTTCGGCTCCGCTCAGGGTACCCATTCGGCTCCGCTCAGGGTCCCGCACCCGGCTCCGATCAGATAATAAAGGAACACGGATGACACGGATTGAAGGGATAAAATGGATCTTTGCATACTAAAAATCAGGTATGTTCACAGATTAGGTTCGGGGGATCATCTTAGGCCCAACTCAGGTCAGAACCTTCGGCTACGCTCAGGTTAAAAAATTGCCAAAAAGTAATAAGGCGCTGAGGTGAAACGCTCATCCGTTCATCAAACAATTTAGTTTGTTAGCGTATTTTTTTTATCTTCCTGCTTTTAACTGAACCGCTACACTTAACAAAACAATACTTATATACTGAATATGATGATCCGTTACGCTTTGCTACTCTTTGTTTTTTTTAATCTAAAGGCAACTGGCCAGGAAAAATGGGACTTGCAAAAGGCCGTGGCATATGCTATGGAGAATAATATTTCGGTTAAACAGGCCATCGCCCAGGCCGAATTGGCTAATCTAACTTTTATCCAGTCAAGAAATACCTTATATCCTACCCTGCAGGGAAGCCTTTCCAGCAGCTATTCACACGGTTTATCCCAAAATCCCACCACCAATATTTTACAAAGTGCCAGCTTTGTATCTGGTAGTATAGGAGTGCAATCTGGCTATACCATATTTAACTGGGGAGCACGAAAAAACAATATTGAGGCCTCGCAATTAAGTCTGGAGGCAAGTAAGGTGGGTATTGATAAAGCCAGAAATGATATTGCGCTGCTGGTTGCCAATGCCTTTTTGCAAGTGATGTTACGAATGGAACAGGTAAAAATAAGTGAGGCGGCAGTAAAACTTTCTGCAGCGCAAATGAACAATACCAGGAAACTGGTAGATGCGGGAAGCCAGCCCGAATTAAACGCCCTTCAGGCCGAGGCGCAACTGGCAAGAGACTCGTCAACGTTGCTTTCCGCTCAAAGCCTTGTACAGGAAGGATTAATAACCCTGAAATCATATTTGAATTTTGATATTGGACAGCCGTTCGAAATAGATGCGCCAAATGCGGAGGATATACCGGTAGAAAATCTGACCGATCTGCAGCCTGGTTATGTGTATGATCTGGCTGTTGTAACCCAGCCTCTTCAGAGGCAATTGGGCATACAGATCGAGGCTGGAAAAAAGCAGATTGCGGCGGCCAGGGCGGCCATGTATCCATCGGCTTCGGCATTTGTAGGTTTAAACTCGCGGTATATTAATTCTAAATTCCCCGTAGTTACAGGCATCTTGCCTTCTCAGCCTACCGGCGCTTATATTGTTGATGCAAATGGCGGCAAATTAAACGTGCTGACCGACAGGCCGGTTTTCGGTCAATCGTCGTTGCCATTTTTTAACCAGCTCAATAATAATTTCGGACAGAACGTTGGTTTAAGCCTTTCCTTTCCAATATTTACCGGAGGCACCCAACGCATTCAATGGCAGAGGGCCAAAATAAATTTAGAGCAAACCCGGCTGCAAGACGACCAGGAGAAAGTGACGCTGAAGAGTAATATTTATACCGCTTACCAGCAGGCATTCGCATCCCTTCAAAAGTACCAGGCTGCAATACGAACAGTGGCCGTTAATTCAAAAGCGCTCGAATTATCAACCAAGCGGTTCGAAATTGGCTTGCTGGGAACGCTGGATTACATCATCACCCAAAATAATCTTACCACTTCAAAAATTGAAGAAGTAAGCAATAGGTACGACTACATATTTAAGATGAAAGTGCTGGAGTTTTATAAAGGAAAAGGGATAAAATTATAGAGACCATAAACCCCAAAAGGAACGAATACCGAAATTGAATTTTTATGAGCAAAAAACTGTTGTGGATAATTATTTCATTAGTTGCTTTAATAGTGCTGTTAATCGTTTTAAAGAAAACGGGTGTTATTGGCAAAGAAGAAGGCATAAAGGTTACTTCTGAAAAGCTGACAAAACGAACCATTATAGAAACGGTGAACGCCAGCGGCAAAATTTTTCCGGAAGTGGAAGTAAAAGTCAGCTCGGATATAAGCGGGGAAATAGTGGAGCTGAATGTGGATGAAGGTGATAGTGTAATGCGGGGCCAGGTATTGGCACGTATTTACGCCGATATTTATGGCAGCCAACGCGACCAGGCAGCGGCAGGCGTTAACCTTTCGCAGTCTCAATTATTAAATTCGCAGTCGCAATTGGCGGCATTAAAGGCCACGCTCGATCAGTCGAAAGTTACTTACGACCGGCAAAAAAAGTTGCTGGACGATAAGGTGGTCTCAAGAGCCGAGTTTGAGCAAGCGGACCAGACGCTTAAAACAGCAACAGCAAATTACAATGCAGCCGTTGCAAGCATATCAGGTAGCAGAGCTTCGGTGCAAAGCGCGCAGGCCCAATTGGCAAGGGCAAACAAAGATGTAAACCGTGCAACTATTGTGGCACCAATGGATGGCGTAGTGAGTTTATTAGCCGTTAAAAAAGGAGAGAGAGTAGTGGGAACAGCCCAGATGGCAGGCACTGAAATGCTGAGGGTGGCCGATTTAAAACTGATAGAAGTAAGGGTGAATGTGGGCGAAAATGATATTCCCAAGGTGCATTTAGGCGACAGCGCATTGATTGAAGTGGATGCCTATAATACCCGCAAATTTAAAGGGGTGGTTACAAAAATTGCAAGCAGCAATACCAATGCTGCAACATCGCAAAGTGTAAGCAGCACAGAGGTGACCAACTACCAGGTGCATGTGAGGTTATTACCCGAATCTTACCAGGACCTGATAGATCCGTCGAGGCCAAAATCGTTCCCTTTCAGGCCAGGTATGAATGCCAGTGCCGATATTCAGACAAAAACCCATAGCAATGTTCTGGCGGTTCCCATCAACGCAGTAACCACCCGCGATAAAAAGGGGGATGTGAAGAAAGAAAAGAAAGCAGATGACAATAATAAAGACGATAACAGTGCTCCTGTTACGGCAAGTGTGGGTGCCGACGACGACCTGGAAGAAGTGGTTTTTATTTTACAAAAGGATTTGACTGTAAAAAGGGTAAAAGTTAGAACGGATATACAAGACCTGAATTATATAGAAATACTTGCAGGTTTAAAAGAAGGCGACGAGGTAATAACAGGCCCCTACAATGTGGTGAGTAAAACACTAAAGGAGGGAGATAAAGTGAAAGTGGTGAGCAAAGAGGATGTTTTTGACGATAAAAAATAAAAGACACTGTAATGGAAGGTTTTACCTTCCATTTTTGTTTGTTGATAGTTTGAATTTTGTACGTTTGATTACACTTAAAATTATTGCATGCAATTTGGAATAGCGGGTAGCGGAAGCTGGGCCACTGCACTGGCGAAGATTATGACCGATAACGATCATACCATTCGTTGGTGGATTAGAAATAAGGCTACCATCTCCCAAATTAAACAGCGCCATCATAATCCCCATTATTTAAACTCGGCCTATTTTAATACGGCATTACTACAGATGGATGATCGTATTGAAAACGTGGTTGAAAAATCGGATGTCGTGGTTATCGCCGTTCCCTCTGCTTATGTTGAAGACGCATTAAAGAACCTGCCTGCGAATGCGTTCAGCGGCAAAAAAGTGGTTTCAGCAATAAAAGGAATTTTACCCTCCACCAACCAGTTATTGAACGATTACATGGCAGAACATTTCAACCTGCCGCTGCAGGATTATTTTACCGTCCTCGGTCCCTGCCATGCCGAGGAAGTAGCTTCGGAAAAGTTGTCCTATTTAACTTTTTCGGGCGAAAACGAAGAAATGGCAAAAACCATTGCAGGGTATTTTCAAACCGAATACCTCAATACATTATCTAATCACGATGTTATTGGCGTACAATACGCGGCTGTCTTAAAAAATATTTACGCTATGGGTGCCGGAATAGCCCATGGCCTTGAATACGGAGACAATTTTTTAAGCGTTTACATTAGCAATGCCGCACAGGAAATGGTTTATTTTTTACGAAAGGTAGTAGGGGAGGAAGTTTACAAAGAGGTTAATTATTCGGCATCGGTTTACCTGGGCGACCTGCTGGTTACCTGTTACAGCCTATATAGCCGCAACCGCACCTTTGGCAATATGCTGGGTAAGGGATACTCTGTAAAAGCGGCCCAACTGGAACTAAATATGGTTGCCGAAGGGTACAATGCCGCCAAGTGTATAAAAATAACCAATCAAACAGTTCAATCGCCTATGCCAATCGCATCGGCTATTTACGATATCGTATGGGATCATTTACCCGCAGAAGAAGGGTTTAAGAAAATTGAGGCAATTTTAATTTAATAAGAAGCGGCTTCCTTTTGTTTTCGTGAAACTGATAAAGAAGTGCCGGATATTGTTTACGGCTCCATTAATTCCTGTTAACACCAATTCCAAACTGGTTTCCTGCTTTAACCGCTTTTCTACTGCGTCTTTAAAAATTTACGGCCAATGTTTGACAATAAACATCGCAAGGAATGCGGCAACTTATTAAAAAATTGGAAAAGGGAACTTTTAAATTCGGCTTTTAAAAAAGTAGCCTTGCGACCAAAAGATCTTACCTGAATTATTATTTTTTTTCGCCGGAAAACTTCTGAAACCATTTCTGCGATTACATTTAATCATGTTTCAAAAATGCAATCCCCATAAAACAAGCCTGCTAACCTGGCTGGGCATTTTTCTAAAATTTTCTATGTTCCCCAATATGGATACCGTACATTCTTAACTTAAGCGGCGAGTGCTTCGCACCATATTTATTGTATGCCGTGAAATAGCTAGATCACTTGGTTAAATATAAGGCAATTGAAGAACCTTGTTCTTCATCGTTCAATTTGTTGATTAGTTGTTTAAACGTGTTGATTTCTTTCTTAGAAAATAGACCGTTCTTTTTGTCACTTACGTAACTGCCTTTTTCATTAATTGCTATGTTCTTTACATATTGTTCACTTGCTATTATATCAAAAACCTCAGTATCGAAAATCTTTTTTTTAATCTTAAAACCAACTTTTTTTAAAAGCATTTCTATACTTTTTAAGGAATGGATGTAAAAATGTCTTGGTGGGTCCAGGCTAACAACATTTGCTCCATATTTTGCCATTAAAGTTTCACTTATAATAGGAATCCTCAATAAAAACTGCCCTGTCGGAGATAAAATTTCAAAGACTTTTTCTAAAACCTCTAATTGATCTGTCATGTGTTCTAAAGAGTGGTGCATCATTACAATATCATAATTCTCACCAACTTCATAAACGCTCTTTTTTAACATCTTAAGTTTATCGTCTATCTCAATGTTTTCATTTATATAAGGATCGATACCCCTAAGAAAAGTAAAGTTAAAACTATAAAGTATTTTCAGTACTTCGCCGTTGCCGCATCCAATATCCAATATCCTGGTTTGTCTGTCTTTCAACTCAAGGTTTCTAAGCCAATCATAGTATTTTGGCGGCTTGTATTTGAAACAGGCAATCTTACCAAGAATGTTTTTATTTTCCCCTGTCAGGTAATTGAATTGGAGTTTCTTGAACAAACCAAATTTTGGTATAGGGCTATTTTTGTAAGAATAATAATTATCGGGGTAATACTTGTCAATATTACCTGGGAAATGCTCTATTTGCATACAATTGCAGTTAGCGCACTGGAAATAATCAAAATAGTCCCTAAACCCAAACATCATTTCCCGCAATTTAAATCTTACATTTCCTGATTCATTTCCACAAATTGAACATTTCATTTAAATTGGTTAAAAACACCGCCAAAATGCATCAAATCATATATTTAGCTGTGTATGAAGACTTAATATAATTTTGTTGGAACAAATATATCCATATTTGAATTGCTTCAGTCATCAATAATTAACCATATGAACCATAATAAACCTGCCATCAGCCTGTTGGTTTTGTTTTTTTGCATGATAAGCCTGTTGTCAATCGGCCAGCCATCGCGGTTTAGCCATCATACCTATAAAAATGAACAGGGTGATTCTTTATCGTACCGGCAGCTTTTTCCTGATAGTGATCCATTGAGAAAATACCCACTGGTCATTTTTTTACATGGTTCGGGCGAACGCGGCAGCGATAACGATGCCCAGTTAAAATGGGGTGTTTTGAATTTTGCTACCGACCAGAACATGATGCTGCATCCGGCATTTGTAATAGCGCCGCAATGTCCCGAAAAAATGAGCTGGTCTAATTTTTCACGCGAAAAAAATACCGCGGATACGCGGCTGTTGCCCCAGCCAGCCAAGCCAATGGAACTTTTAGCAGGCCTGATGCGTCAACTGGTAAAGTCACTGCCGGTTGATAGTAACCGTATTTACATAACGGGGCTTTCCATGGGCGGCTTTGGCACCTATGACGCTATAACCCGGTATCCAAATTTATTTGCGGCGGCCGTACCGGTGTGCGGGGGTGGCGATGTATCGAAAGCTGCTGCCATAGCGCACATACCCATTTGGATATTTCATGGAGCCGACGATCCGGCCGTAAACCCTTTGTATTCATTGGATATGCTGCAGGCATTAACCAAAGCCGGCGCCCGACCCGCATTTACACAATACCCGGAGGTAGGTCATTTTTCGTGGTTAGGGGCCTATAGCGATCCTTTAATGATGGAGTGGCTTTTCAGGCAGCACAAGTAAATGGTTGGCTTGTTGTCTTTTAACATAAGACTGGTTTACACTTTATACTTTATGCAGCATCTTAGCCGTTATGATGGTCTTTGGATATGCTGTTAAATATAGAAATTATCTGAAATCCCACTAAAACTGCGTTTTATTAATCATTTTTACATCGATTAAATCATAGTTAGTAACTTTTCTGCATGAAATTAAAATTTCTGTGTGCCGGATTTTTGGCATTGGTGTCATTTGTGAAAGCGGATGCGCAGTTTAGAAAATATTCGAATGAATTTTTGAATATTGGGGCAGGTGCCCGCGGATTGGCAATGGGGGGTGCACAGGTTTCTACTACCAGCGACGGAACAGCGGGTTATTGGAATCCTGCTGGTTTGGTGGGCGTTAAAGACTATCCCTCAGTACACCTGATGCACGCCGAGTATTTTGCAGGTATAGGCAAATACGATTATGGCAGCCTGGCCATTCCGCTAAGCGATCAAAAAAGAGTGGTGGCACTTTCGGTATTGCGGTTTGCCGTAGACGATATTCCCAACACTTTATTTCTGGTTGAGCCCGATGGTTCGGTTAACTATAATAACATCAGAACATTTTCGTCGGCCGATTATGCTTTTCTTTTATCATATGCTCAAAAAATAAAAGATGACGATGATGAGAAGCTGAGCTTTGGGGGCAACGCAAAGATTATTCACCGAAAGGTGGGCAGCTTTGCCACCGCCTGGGGTTTTGGCCTTGACGCAGGGGTTCAATACACACACAAGAGGCTCAAACTGGGATTGTCGGCCCGCGATATCACCACCACCTTTAACGCATGGTCTTTTACTTTTAACGACCGGGAGAAAGAGGTGTTGTACCTGACCAATAACGATATTCCGATTAAATCAACTGAAATGACAGCCCCACGGCTTATTGCAGGGGGTTCCTATTTGTTTAATTTCAATACTAATTTCAGCCTGTTGGCAGAGGCAAACCTTGACCTTACTTTTGACGGACAGCGTAACACCGTCATCAGCAGTAAAGCAATCAATATAGATCCCAAAATTGGGCTAGAGGCAAATTACCAAAACAATTTATTTTTCAGAGCCGGTATTTCCAACTTTCAAAAAGCCCTGGCTGACGGCGATACGCTAAACCAGAAAAAAGTATGGATCTACCAGCCCAGCATAGGGGCCGGCTTTCGCATAAAAAATGTAGTGATCGATTATGCCTTTACCAATCTTGCCAATCAATCCAATCCTTTATATACCCATATTTTTTCGTTAAGGGTTGACCTTAGAAAAACCGACAATTAGCCGGCTGGTGCGGCAGTTTAAATAGAAGATAACGCATGAAAAAATTTTCATTTTTAATAATCACTTTTTTATCGGGCCTGGCGGCATTTGGCCAGCAGTTAAATAATGAGTGGATCGACTTTTCAAAAACCTATTATAAATTTAAAATCGCCGCTACAGGTTTGTACCGCATTACGGGCAACGATCTCAATGCGATTGGTCTTGTCGGCGAGCCTGTGCAAAACCTGCAGCTTTGGCGCAATGGAAAACAGGTACCGGTTTATACCAGTGTAGCTTCAGGTGCTATTGGATCGGGATACCTTGAATTTTATGGACAAAAAAATGACGGCACACTGGACCGTGAACTTTATAGAACCCCCGGCTTACATCTTTCGGACGAGGTGAGTTTGCAAACCGATTCGTCGGCCTATTTTTTAACGGTGGACCGTAGCGGCAACAAACTTAGGTTTAATAATGCTGCCAATAACGTGGCAGGTAATACACTGCCGGCCGAACCTTACTTTATTTACCAGCTGAGAAATAATTTTGTAAACAAAGTGAATCGTGGTTATGCAGTGCCTGCGGGCAGCGAATACCTTTATTCCAGCTCATACGACATAGGCGAAATGATGTCGAGCGATGATATTTACCCAGGAACACCTTTGAGTATAAACTTTTCTAACCTGGCAGTCGCTTCTTCGGGGCCCAATGCTGTTTTCAGGGCTTCGATAGCGGGTAATGCACCCAATACAAGAAATTACAAAATTGAGATCAACAACAATTCGGTAAAGGATACCACTTTCTCAAGGTTTGCGGCTTTTATAAATGTTAATTCCTCCGTGCCGCTTTCGTTCATTTCTACTAACACCGCAACGTTTAAAATAACCAACAGCAGCACGGCAATCACCGATAGAATTGTCTGCGGCTTTCTAGAATTAAGCTATCCCCGCCAGTTCAATTTCGGTAACCAAACCAGCTTTCCTTTTACCCTGCAGGCATCGGCAACGGGCAGGTACCTTGAGATAACAAATTTTAATGCGGGGGGCGTTGCGCCTGTATTATACGATCTTACCAATAACAACAGGTATGTAGCTGAAGTGTCTGGCAATGTTTTTAAATTTGTGCTGCCACCACTTGCGGTTGCTTCAAACTTTGTATTAACCAGCCAGGCACCGTCGCAGCAAAGAGGCATACCTTCTTTTGAACAACGAAATTTTACTAACTTTTCAACGGTGGCCAACCAGGCCGATTACCTGATTATTTCACATGCTTCGTTAATGGTTCCTTATAATGGTGTTAACCAGGTAGAGGCTTACCGCCAATACCGTTCGTCAGTTGCCGGTGGAAGCTTTAACGCTAAAATTATTAATATAGATGAACTGGTGGATCAGTTTGCCTTTGGTGTAAAGAAGCATCCGTTGAGCATTAAAAACTTTTTAAAATTTGCACGAAATAATTTTTCGGCCGCACCAAAGTTCGCCTACATCATTGGCCATGGCCTTAGT
>JBBRCW010000275.1:0-9473 GCA_038204535.1 Chitinophagales bacterium
CAGGGGACAGCCTGTCCCGATTTTTTTTCCGGAAAGCAATCCCCTGCATAATCAGGTTGACAAATCACTGGGGGTTTCTACGCTTCCGATAACTATCGGAACGCAAGACTCGCAATGGCGAACGCTTGTTTGATGCGACAATTTGAAATGTAGCCTCGGCTTCCACTACTGAAAATAATGCCTGTAGATTGCTTCTATTCTCCCATCACCTTTTTCCAAAGTTCAGGTATGCGTTTTACCCAAACCAGTTCTCGTTTTTTAGCACCGGCATCATCCACCGGCGATCCAAAATAAACCTTTCCGCCTTCAAGATTATTGCCTACGCCGCTTTGTGCATACACCACCGCGTTGGCGCCTATAGTTAAAGTTTTACTTACGCCCACCTGGCCCCATAAAACCACACCATCTTCGATAGTTGTGCCGCCGGCCACACCCACCTGCGCAGCAAACAAACAGTTTTTACCAATAATATTATCATGCCCTATATGCACCATATTATCTAACCGGGTACCACGACCAATAATCGTTTCAGCGGTAACGCCTCTGTCGATTGTGCAGCCTGCCCCTATTTCAACATCATCTTCTATAACTACATTTCCGCAACTCTTCATCTTCTTGTACCAGACTTCACGGTTCTTTTTGGTGTTGTAATAAAAAGCATCACTACCAATAACGCTACCTGCCTGAATGACCACATTATTGCCTATAACAGAATAGTCCATGATCGTAACATTGGGATGTATAATGCAGTTACTGCCTATGGTTACGTGGTGCCCAACAAATACATTGGGCATGATGACGGTACCTTCATTAACGACAGCTGTTTCACTAACCGGCCGATCGGCGGGTGTAAATGGCCTGAAGTGATCCGCAATAGCCAGGTAAGCCTCAAAGGGATCTTCGGTTACCAGCAAAGCCTTACCCGGCGGAACGTTTACCTGTGCATTATTTATGATGATAAAAGAAGCTGCACTCTGCAAACACTTGTCATAATACTTTGGATGATCAACAAAAACCAGGTCACCTTCCTCCACACGATGTATCTCATTGATGCCTGTGGCAAGCGCTTTATCATCGCCAATAACCTGGGCTTTAATCAAAGATGCCAGCCATTGTAAACTAACCGGGGCAGGAAATTTCATACGTTCATATTTTTGGCAAAGGTAAGGTTGCCTGCGTTGATGCAACTGCTTATACCGGTAGCCAAAGGTGAACCTTTCTTCTTGCCCGCTATACCTGTTTTTGCTTTCAAAAAAATCCATCGCCGCAACGAAAAAAATCGATTACACCGGTTTCAATTCCAGGTATCCGAAACTTAATTGATGCCCATATTAAAACTTAATCTGCAGCTTTACACCTTTAAACACAAAAAGCCATGTTTTAAGCCTTTAAAAACACTACGACCAATAAAAATATTTTGGTGCTCTTAAAGATATAGTTAACCCATTAAATGGTTTCGCCTTTATGGTTTCAGCATCGTCTACCAACCGTAAAAAAATATCGTAAACATCCGGCACTATAAGCTGAAACCCTTTATTCATCTATGTTTCAGCCTGCCATGGTTTATAATTTACATCCCCTTCACTTATCATCTTCATGCGAAAGCATGTACTTAAACTACTTAAAACAAGCACCAGCATGGCAGGCTTATTAACACTTAAAATAAAAATGTGAATAAAATTGTTTAAGAAATTTTTTGTGCATGAAAAAAGTATTTTTAATATTGTGTAGGGAAATTTATTTCCTCTTACTTACTAACCCATCCATATATGAAAGCCCGGTTACATACCGGGCTTTTTTTATGCACCATGAACTGCTACTTTACCATATACAAACCCTTTAATGTTCTAAGCCAGTTTACCAGTATCGACGGTAAAAAGTCTCTCGCAGATTTCTTTAAAGTTCCTAAAAATGTTTACCCTGCAGGCCGGCTGGATTACGATAGCGAAGGCCTTTTAATTTTGACCAACGATACCAAACTTAACCATCGTTTACTAAACCCTGCATTTAAACATACACGCACTTATTGGGTGCAGGTAGAAGGTGCTATTACAGTTGATGCTATTGAACGGTTGCAAAAAGGTTTGCCGATCTCAATTAATGGAAAGCAGTATCAAACACTGCCAGGTAAAGCATCTATCTTGCCGGTGACACCATTACTTCCCGAACGCAATCCGCCCATACGTTTTAGAAAAAACATACCAACCAGCTGGATTAGTTTAGAACTGACCGAAGGAAAGAACAGGCAGGTGCGAAGAATGACTGCCAAAGCCGGCTATCCAACTTTGCGCCTGGTGAGGCAACGCATAGAAAGGATATCATTGGGTAGTTTACAACCCGGCGAAATGAAAGAATGGACTCAACAAGAAATGTTCAAGGCTTTATTCGGATAGCTACGCACTAGTGCCTTTAAAAAATGAACGCAAAGCATTAAAGCATTTTGATAAAAATGGTTGAAGCTGATCACTTTGTTATATGGTCGTGGATAGCCAGCTGATCATCTACCACCAGCATGTCTGCTCTATAGCCCTTCGCAATGCTGCCCAGCTCACCGCCCAAACCAATTACTTTTGCGGGATACATACTTGCCATTCTTAGCGCTTCGTCTAAATGGATTCCTATTTTGTGAATGCAGTTCTGAACACCCTGCATCATTGTTAAAGCAGAACCGCTTAAAATGCCTTCCGAAACGTATTTATCGCCCTGGCGTTTATGAAGATAGGGGCCGATGGAAGTTTCTGTGACGGCATCGGTGATCATGAACAACCTTGCACCCATAATTTTTTTGGCGATGGCTACTGCTGCAAAATCCGAATGATGGCCATCGGGTATGATGCTTGCCGTTGCGGTTGGGTGGTTTAACACCGCGCCAACCATACCGGGCGCCCGGTGAAGCAATGGGCTCATAGCATTATATAAATGTGTGGCCGTGGTAATGCCGTTGTCAAAAGCGGCGGTTGCTTCGGCAAAGACAGCGTTGCTATGGCCAGCCGAAACAATCACTCCATACGATTGCACCAGTTCAATTACTTCTTTGCTGCAAACTTCGGGTGCCAGCGTAATCATTTTTATTACTCCTTTACCATAATCCAATAATGCTTTGGCTTGCTGTATAGAGGGCGAATGAATAAGCTGCTCTATGTGGGCGCCTCTTTTTATAGCGTTAATCCATGGACCTTCAATATGCAAACCAATTACTCCTTTACCCCCGTTTGACCAGTAAGTTTTTACAGCATCTATGCAACGGTAAAAAACATCGTATTGATTGGTGGCAACAGTGGGTAAAAAATGATGTGCCCCTCCCTGCTTACAATAATTATATAACCGGTTTAACGCATCGTCTTCAGGATAAACTGCAAATAACTTTTCGCCGGCGCCATAAATCTGAATATCTATAAATGCAGGTACCAGGACATGAGGGTTAAAACCAACAATTTTACAATCTGAAGGAAGTTCCTCTGCAGGAAGCACATCCAAAATCATATTGTCTTCTGTCAAAACACCATGGCCTTGAAGCCATTGGTGGCCGGTAAATATGGAAGCTGCGGTATATGCAATCATCTGATTATGGTAATATAATGAAAGGATCGGAGTCTTTGTAAAAAGGAAACCTGGTTCTTACGTCGTCCAGTTCTTGTTTTTGAATAGTGATGGTGGCAACGTCTTCATCATTGGCTTTGTGATAGACCACTTTGCCCATAGGATCTACCAGCATACTATCGCCGCTGTGGTACATTCCGTTTCCATCGTTCCCCACCCGGTTTACCCCAATAGCAAAGCATTGATTTTCGATTGCCCTGGCCTGCAATAAAGTTTTCCATGCATGGTTACGGGGCTCTGGCCAGTTTGCCACATATATCAGCGCATCGTACTCCATCGAATTTGTATGATCTGCAGAAGTTGCTTCATCATTCTGCTTGCCGGCTGAAAGGTGAGATTGCCTTGCCCAAACCGGAAACCGAAGATCATAACATATCTGCAGGTTTATTTTCCATCCTTTAACCGATGCGATCAGCCTTTTGTGTCCTGCCTTAAAGTGTTTGTCTTCACCCGTGTTGGCAAACAAATGCCTTTTGTCATACACGCCCCATTGGCCATTTGGAAGCATCCAAATTAAGCGGTTGTAATAATCGTTGTCCTCCTTCATCATCAGGCTGCCGGTAAGTATCACTTTTCTTTCGGCGCTTATTCTTTTCATCCAGGCCACAGCCTCACCATCCATTGTTTCGGCAAATTTCTCAGGCTGCATGCTAAAGCCGGTCGAAAACATTTCGGGCAATACGACCACTTCGGTCTTCTCAGCTATACCCTTTATTTTTTCTTCGAGCATGGAAAGGTTGGCTTGCCGGTCTTCCCAAAAAAGCTGGGTTTGTATTAATGTAAAAGTTAGCGACGACATGCTTATTTATTTATGGAGTCTTATAGAATCTAAATCAATGCCATTGATCTTAAGGTTTTCCTCATCTTGTCCGCCGTGGCAGAACAAATGCTCACATGCAATATAAAGTGAGCTACAGGGCTCGCTGAAATAAAATCATTACCGGCTCGTTTTATAGTGCATTCACAAGATCAAATTAACGACATTGGATACTGATTTAAAAAAGTAAATTAATGCATTTACTATCAGCATTATCATTTTTTAAGCAAGCTTTAAGAAAGACTTCAGGCCCTCGCTTCTTTACTTATACTATTGGCGTATTTTTTAGGCGTTCGGTCACTTCTGATACCAGGTTGGCCTCATACCCTTTCTGAGCCAGGTATGCAAAGGTCTTGGCCTGCCTGGTCAATGGATGATTGCCTTTAAGGCTGTTCCATTTAATGGTCGCAAGCTTTCGCAAGGTAGCCTCATAATCATCTTCATTAATTTCTTTCAATCCTGTAGAAATACAATATTGGCTTACGTTTTTCTGCTTTAGTCCGTATGCGATCTTTTTACGGCCCCATTGGTTCATTCTAAATTTTCCGCCGGCATATTGACGGGCAAACCTTTCTTCGTTCAGAAAATTGCCTTCAATCAATTCGCTGATCAGTTCTTCCACCATTTGTTTTCGTAATCCAATACTGTATAATTTTTCTTTTACCTCGCTGTGGCAACGCTCCTGGTAGGCGCAGTAATGCTTTATTTTTTGAAAGGCTTGTTCTCTGGTATAAACTTTTTGATTGATCATTGGCTCATCTTAATTCCCACTGATAAGGCTGTAACGGATTATACAAAAATAAACCCGATTTAATAATAATGATTGAGCAGCGCATACTCCCATACATGATATTATTGGAGCTTAGGCTATCAAAGTGCATTTTGAAGTTCGGCCATTTCGGACCAATTTATTTTATGGTCTGGCAAAAAATGGCGCCTCTTAACCGGTGCTGTTAAAAAAAAGTGACCCTTTCACAGCTTCAGATATAAACTCCCGGTGGATATTATGATGCATCAAAATTGAAAACCACTGTCCGTCATCCCGCCAAATAAAAACAGGCCAAACGCGAACCAGAAGGCTCAGATTTCATAAATCCGGCACAAAAACGCCGTTCGTGCAACTTTTCATCAGCAGAAGCCAATAGTTTGACAGGATGTCTTTGTGCAATTAACAAATTACTGTAGGTTTGTTTCTTTCTAAAGAACAAAACAAGACCAACACCATGAAGTTTATCGTTTCGTCTTCGTCGCTGTTAAAACATTTGCAGCAAATAAGTGGGGTAATTAATACCAATACGGTTTTACCCATACTGGAAGACTTTTTATTTGAAATTGAAGATAAGAAGCTGAACATTGTTGCTACCGACCTTGAAACGGTAATGAGGGTTCAGATGGACGTGGAAAGTAAAGACAGTGGCCGGGTTTGTATCCCATCCAAAATTTTGATGGATAGTTTAAAGAACCTGGCCGATCAGCCGCTAACCATCAACATAGATAAAAACTTTGCGGTTGAAATTACCAGCGACAACGGTAAATACAAGGTGATGGGCGAAAACCCTGACAACTTTCCCAAAGAACCTTCGGCCGACGATACGGCTGCTTTTACAATGCAATCGGGGGCGCTGGTAACCGCTATTAATAAAACGTTGTTCGCCGTAAGCAGCGATGATCTTCGCCCCGCAATGACGGGTGTGTTTTTTGAGCTGACGCCTACTTCTATTCAATTTGTAGCAACCGATGCACACCGGCTGGTTCGCTACAAGCGCACCGATGTAAAATGCCCTAAAACAGAAAGTTTTATTGTGCCTAAAAAGCCATTGAACTTGCTGAAAAACGCATTGCCCGACAACGAAGATCCAATCACTGTTTCGTACAACAGTAATCACCTGTTTGTTTCGCACGGCACTACCCGGCTTATCTGTCGTTTGATAGATGCCCGTTTTCCGGACTATAAAGTGGTGATACCTACAGACAACCCATACAAATTATTAGTCAACAAAGCCGACTTTCAAGGTGGCTTGCGTAGGGTAAGCGTTTTTAGTAATAAAAGCACCAACCAGGTTGCCTTAACCATAAGCGGAAGCGAATTACAGATGGCCGCGCAGGATGTAGATTTTAGCTTTGAAGGAAATGAACGCATGAGCTGCCAGTATGATGGCGAAGACCTGCAGATTGCCTTTAATGCCCGGTTTTTAATTGAAATGCTGAATGCCGCTGAAACCGACGACGTTAAGATTGAGCTTGCCACATCTACCAAAGCGGGTATTATAAAACCTACCGAGGTTGAGCCAAATGAAGAATTATTAATGCTGGTAATGCCTTTAATGTTAAACGCATAAGCCAGCGGGTTCACTGAAATATTTATTAGAATAGTAGCTGGTATGTTAGCCGTTCAATAAGGCTGAAGTTGTATTTTTCAACTTTTTGTGGTCCGAAATCTTAAAGAATCCTTCTAATTAGAAGGATTTTTTTATTTACCTTACTCTCCTAATTGCGCCATATGTTTCAAGACCTCATAACCTATTTTGAAACGCTTGACCAGCACCCGGTTCAAAGATTGGTGTTTTTAGTGAGTGGAATGCTATTGCTTTGGATGCTTGAGGGCGGAATTCCATTGATTGCCCTGCGTTATAGAAAAAACAAATTTAACCATGCCGCGGTCAATTTTTCATTCACACTTATTCACCTGGTCATTCATACGGGTTTTGCGGTATTAATTATCTTTTGCAGCGACTGGGGCCGAAACCTAAACATAGGATTGGCAAATTGGATGAATGCTAACATAATCTGGTCCATCGTAATTACAATATTGATTCTCGATTTTTTTGGCGGATGGCTGGTTCATTTTACAGAGCATAAAATAAAATGGATGTGGCGGTTTCACATTATACACCACGCCGATACAAAGGTTGATGTAACCACCGGCCTTCGCCACCACCCGGTTGAGAGTGTATTGCGCGGATTATTCTTTCTGGCGGGCGTATTGGTTGCAGGGGCGCCCATGTTTGCAGTTATGATCTTTCAAACCCTGCTGGTATTGTCAACCCAATTTACACACGCTAATATCAGCCTGCCAAAATGGATCGATCGTAGCCTTAGCTGGGTGCTGGTGTCGCCCAATATGCATAAAGTTCACCATCACTTTAAACAACCATATACAGATAGTAATTATGGCGCGGTGTTTTCTGTCTGGGACCGCCTGCTGGGTACTTTTATGAAACTGGATCCCGGCAAGATAGTGTATGGCCTCGATCGCTATTATCCTTCTGCAAAAGATGAAGATTTTAAAACCCTCGTAACTTTTCCGTTTAAAGCCGATTTTTTTTCATCGGATAAAGAGCCAGTAAACGATGAGAAACAAAACCGCCAGGCAGAACACACCGTCTGGGATATTATTTAGCCTACAACTTCTATTTTAATTTTTCTATCGATATAAAATGACAGCGAAAAAAATCCCGCTAATTTTGAATTTATTATGACAGCCAAAGCTTCTCCTCTATACCAAACATCTGCCGCCAAAACTTCTCTAAAAAAAATAGCGCTGATTCCGGCGCGATATGCAGCCAGTCGCTTTCCTGGTAAATTAATGCAAATGCTGGGCACAAAACCCGTTATAAGGCACACCTACGATAATACGGTGGCGACCGGCCTTTTTAACGAAGTGTTGGTGGTAACCGACAGCGACATCATCTACAACGAAATAACAACCAACGGCGGCAAAGCGGTTATGAGTAAAAAGCCGCACGAAAGTGGCAGCGACCGTATTGCAGAAGCTGCAGCTGACCTGGATGTGGATATTGTGGTAAATGTGCAGGGAGATGAACCATTTGTGCAAAAACAACCGCTCGAAAAACTGCTGAAGGTATTTGAAGGCAGCAAAGGAAAAAAGGTTCAGGTAGCATCTTTAATGCAACTGATGGTTGAACAGCGGCTGATAATCGATGAGAATTACGTAAAAGTGGTCGTGGACCGAAATATGAACGCCCTGTTTTTTAGCCGTTCGGTAATTCCGTTTGCCCGCGACAAAGAAATTACCATTAATCATTATGAGCATATTGGTGTGTATGCATTTAGAAAACAGGCGTTGTTAAATTTTACCGGCTGGCCGGCAACTCCTTTGGAAGCCGCTGAAAAAATAGAATGCCTCCGCTATCTTGAGTACGGAATTCCGATAAAAATGGTGCTAACGGAATATATGGGGGTAGAAATTGATACCCCAGAAGATATGGAACGTGCTTTTGCCCTTTTATAAAACCAATTACCAGAAATTCTAATTCGTGCTTAATTTTGTCCTGCAATCAATAAAACATTTTACTAATGGCCAGATCTAAATATGTCTCGAATAAAAATGAAACCATTCCTCTGTTCGAAAACCCGGTCTTAGAATATTTTTCTCATATTCATCCATTAACGCCGGTGGTTACATTTTTGCCCGTTGTACTACTCTGCCTTTTTTACGGCTTTCAGAATGTTGCGGTTTTTGCAGGAACAGCTGTATTTCTTGCAGGTTTGCTTTTATGGACTTTGACTGAATATATTTTTCACCGCTGGATATTTCATTACCATCCAACTTCTGCATTGGGTAAAAAAGTTCATTTCTTAGTACATGGTATTCATCACGATTATCCCAGGGACGCCACCCGGCTGGTGATGCCGCTTTTGGTAAGCCTGCCGCTGGCTACTGCTTTTTATTTTCTTTTCCAGGTATTGTTTGGCAATTACCATCTGGTAATGTTTGCCGGTTTCATTTTAGGCTATGTCTGTTACGATTCAATTCACTATGCCACGCATCATTTAAAAATGAATGGCAAAATCGGCGGTTTTTTACGATCGTATCATTTACGGCATCATTACGAAGACGAGCATACTGCCTACGGTGTATCCACGCCTTTGTGGGATTATGTATTCAAAACAATTCCGCGTTTTATGCTCGATCTTAATAAAGTGCCCGATATAAGTATTGAAAAGAAAAAAGAAAGTAAAGGCATAACCGCCTGACAATTACTTATATTTCTCATTTATTAAAGCCCGGTAAAGGGCTTTTTTTATTGTTAAT
>JBBRCW010000276.1:0-9454 GCA_038204535.1 Chitinophagales bacterium
TATTGTACTAAACTTAATCGTCCCATTTTTAAATGGTTGTTGTTCTTAGCACAATCGAACAAGCTAAACCCTTCGCTCCATTTCCATTACAGAAACTTCATCACTACTACGATTTAGTCCGCCACTCCACTACGCATCGGCTTCCTTAAGAATACCTTGAATTACAGCTTTCTGACGGTTAGGATTTTTCCAAACCCCTGTAAGGCTTTTCGCACATCGCAGTGGTAGCTTCTCACGTTCCGTATAAAAGCCTGTGTAAAGCTCCTGCCGCCTTAATGCCGGTTGTTCTGTAGCCGGTAAACAGATAACTGCTACAGTCATCGTACCAACTGTTGGAAATCAATACTTTTAACAACGAGGAGCCGTTTCGACATGTCTTCGGTCGGTTCACTCTCGTTCAGCTCCTTTACACGCACTTGATGTCTTTACAGACACCTTTTGACTGAACGTTCAGCATCATGCCTTTTGAACACAGCACCTTCAGGTGGTTTGCATACTTCATCTGTACAACGTATGCGGTAGGTCAACTACCATCTTCTATACAACATTGAAAAGAACAAATCCATTCCTTTCATTCGTGACACACCCAACAACGGCTTAAAGAGCCTGCCAACCGGTGATTATATGCTGTCGAAGCCCGATGTTGCCGCGTTAAGGTCAATGCTAAAATCCATACCACAGGAAGGAGAAAATGGAAGCTTTGTCGCCGACAGATCTTTTTACCATGCCCCAGCCAAGGGCACGCAATACCGGGGTCTTATAAGTTCGGCTTTGGTTTCGGTTTCGTTCATTTTTATCTTATTTCAGGGGACTTGGGTGACCATTCGGACATCAGTTGAGTTTTGTCACCAATGTCTCTTACGTCCCCAAACTGCTGGTACTACTTTTTATACCATTGTTCTATTCTTACTTTGGTCATTCTTTCTCTTAAACCACCATCGTTAATAAATGCCTTTTCCAGTTGCTTAATTTGCTGGCTCAGCAAATAAGTGGTTACCCAAATTAAGCAAATCATGGTGTTGGCGCATATTTCAGGGTCTGGGTTTTCTATGGCTTTTATAAAATTTTCGTAATTGGCGTTGGGTGTTTTGTTTAGTTCGCTGAAGCGAAGGGAAAGCCGGTTATCTTTCTCCCATTTCTTTTAGTTTGTTTGTCCTTAAAAAGTCTTCATAGTCTATCAACAATTCTTCGAGGCTGGCACGGGCTACATTGGTAAGTTTTATTTCGGTTTCTTTTGAGGTAGCTTACGCCATACTGGCTTCCACAATGTTTTGTTTTCCTTACCACCATTTGGTCAATGGTGCGGTCGTATTTTTGAAAAAAGCCTTTTAGTAAAGTAAACAGTGCCATCATATACGATCTCCGACTTTTGGTAGATTATTAAATTTCGATAGCCACCATGCAAGGGTATAAAGCCTTCGGGGTTGTGTGGGTTGGTGGCCATGGTTTGTTGTTTGGTTTTGCTTTTTCGGGTGACCCGGGTGACTATAGCGACGCGTCCCGAAAGTCGCACAAGTCCCCTGATTTACAGCCCACCTAAGATACTGCCAATTCTTTGTTGTTACCAACTCCCCGCTTGGTTCGGCAAGCTCACCAGCCATAGCCTTTTGCAATACGCTTTTCTTCAGTTCTTAAAGAATTTACATGTTGATGTTTTAAACGTTTACCTATAGATCCTCCGAAAAAACCGGGTACGCAGTAAGGCGTCTGCATCGCGCACATCTACCGGCTGAACAGGTTGAGTAGCCGAGAACATATATTGGCGACCGGTTGCCGGGCCACGCACCTGGATAGGCGAACTTTCCAAATATTCGAGGCTAACTGCAGAATAAGTTGTGCCTTTTTCCACCGGCGTTTGTTGTTCCGCGGCAGGGGGAGTGTACCAGCTTTTAGAGGCTGGTTGAGTGACTGCCGGCGTCGTTGGAGATGGATCGCTCCTGGTGGCCTCGTTCCTGGTGGCAGTCCGTTTTTGTCCGCAACATCCCATTGTTTGTTTCTCCTTTTGTATTGTTTAAGTGTTCCTCTGTAATATTAGAAATTGGCTGAATAACTACCGGCTCCTGTCCTATGCGTTCTAAAAGGCAGGCTGCGCCGGAAAGTGCCAGCCAGGTAAGCAGCAGATCTATTGGTTTGCTGCACACCAGTAACGTAAGCGGTGCCGCTACCCAGATGCTAAGGCAATAAAAACAATCCATTAACTTTCCTGCGAAACCATTGCCTAAATGCATTCGTAAACGGGCAATGATGTCTGCAGGGCCGTCCTCGCGAGCTATCAAATGTGTTATTCGCCAGGTTGCGAAAACGGCCAGTACAAACCTCATCCAAACGCTTAAATCGCTCATTACAACAGTTTAATTCCGATTTATATCCTGGCTCTCCACATCATTACAAATGCAAACAGCCCAAGGCAATGACCATGCGCGATGGCATATCCCGGCACCGCTATCACTCCACGTTTTATCCTGTGCGTAAAGCTGGAAGGTGTAACCACAGCACTTACCACGCTCAAGCGCAAAACCGGCAGGCGGAATGAACGGCGCAGCAAGACTGCCTGCGCACACTACATCAAAAATGCGCAGGTCAAGTTTGGTTAGAAGGCTATCGAACTTAGTCGGAAAAACCGGCGGCGGACAACCTGCAATGGCAGTCTCGCAACGGGTTCCGGGATCTCCAACTCTCGAAGTACCTTTTAACGGATCAGGGCCAAAGATGGCTGGTAGAAGTGATGGCGTGATCGGCACTGAGTAGGTTGGGCCTCCCTGGCGGGTGATCCAGAGACTATAGTAGTCAAAATTATCACTCGGATATGAAAGGTCTGCATTGTCAATATATTCGTCGTAAACAATACCGAGCAGGTTAATTGGCCAGGCCACACCGCATGGTGCACCGGCAGGCACAAATTTCTTAAGACCCATATCCTCACAACCAGGCAATCCTTCAAGGCCGCCAAATTCCACTGTGATCGGCTTATTGTCGAACCACACATGTTGTGTGTCATAATAGTGGTTGCCCAGGGTATCTTCAACATCGAGAAGCAAAGTATATTTACCGCTCCGGCAGTGATGGCTTGCATCGGGGCAAGGAGGCAGCAGACTGGCGCTGTCGAAGCAAAAGTCCTGAAGCTTCCATACCTTGATTGTTGTTCCAAAGAAATCTACATCAGTAAGAACGAACCGGGTAGTTAGCGCACGGCTAATGACCTGGTTCCAGGGTGCACGTTTGTCGCTTTCGTCGGGCGGCGTATAGCATACCGGCCCCGTTGGCAACAGCGAGCCAAAATAATCAATAGGATTAAAACCAATTTCGCCCGGCCCTGGCAGGAAGTTTAGCCCATAACGCAGGTCAAAGCATTTAATCTTGCGGTCGTTGCAATCACCAACGTAGGCGCTGCCCCTCACAGTTACGCAACATCCCACCGGAACAACGGTACCCCCCGGGTTACCGTTAACAATTGGTGCGTTGGATACAAAGGGACCAGGAGGTGTTTTAACCGGCGCATTAGCCACGCGTTCAATCCATACGAGGCGTTTAAAGAGGTTGAACTGAATGCAACAGCAACGAGGGGCGGTACCTGTTTGAGTAGAATAAACACATACCCGAACTTCGTATGAGCTGGCTGAAAGCGTTGTAGTGTTAATCCAACCAAGTACACCGCTAATTACGGTTGCTGTTCCGGTAGCGCCGCCACCGGGATACACCACGCCATCATTTTTCCATCCTGCGTTATCATCACAGGTTTGACCTTCAACCTTTCTCCATTCAAGCGTATAGTGACTAAAGAAGCCGCCGGCTGCAGTACCTGCTACGTTCACGGTCAAACCACCTATTGTGTTGTTAATCTCCTCTTCGGTGCAGCCTGTGGGTTTGGTGATCTCACACCGCAGCGGTTGGAAGCAATCGCGAAGACAACGGAAATAGAAACGAAGGCAGTAAAACACTTCTTTAAAATTTTTAGCCCTGGCCAGGCAGCATCCAAAGCGAATAGCACAGAGGCACCAGCAGCGACAGAACCAGAAAAACGGTTCTTTGCTATGAGCTTCAAACGCCGCTTTTCCCAGAAGTGCCTGCGCTGTTTCTACCGTCAATAGCCGCTCAAAAATAGCCGCAGCCGAATCATCACCTTCATAGCAATCTATCTTTCCTGAGATAACCTCATCTGGTATTCCGGCAGGGAATTCTACGGAGGCCAGTTGATCGGTCAGGTATGGCTTATAAGCAACAGCCAGGGCATTGGAAAGCGTCTGGAAGTCTTGTCGCTCTTCGGGAGTAAGTGGATTGCTAACGGGCGTTCCAAGCACCTGGCGAACGCAGATCCAATATTTATACAGGTAGTAATTGAATGCACGAAAAGTTCGTGGGGCACGGCACACCAACCAACCAAATATAATGCAGCAGCGAATGTGCAAAAAGCACCAACGCCATTGTTCTATCGGGCCCATCAACTCCCGGCCTTCCGGCGGAAGTAGCCGCAATGCTACCTGCTCGTTGACAAACCTATCAAAGAGCCGGTTAGCCATAGCAAACTCATCATTGCAATTTGGTGGGTTTTTTTCTGCTTCGTTTGTTAATTCGTCGGGCGACTGGGCCCGCTTTAAATCTTCTTCAAGAATTGGTTGGTAGGCACTAAGCAATTCTTTTAATACAAATTGAAAATCTTCGTTGCGAATTTCTTCCTGGTCGAGAGGGAAGGTTTCGGTAGACATGTCGTCCTCCTTTAGTTTAAATAGATTGGAAAATAAAATACCTGTTGGGAATTCCTTCTTTTTATTGTTTATCTCAATTTCCCCGGCAACCAATCAATCCGTGGAAGGGATTGTCGTAAACCTGGCCGCCTGAATTTTTAGCAGAGCCTAACTATCTTGCAGATCCGAATTAGCGTATAAAAATACTTCTCCCTCAACTAAATTGCAATAGTATAGGCAAATATTTTTTTCAACTGCCCAAAGAGTTTTACTTTTTTATTTTTTGTCATGACTCTAATAATACAAGAGCACCAATATTATTAACCAACACTTATTTTGAAGGACAAAATAATGGAACTACATAGAAAAAGTCCGCACCGCTCATTACAAACGCAAGTTGAAATGCTATAAAGCCGCTTTATTGGAAACACAAATTCGCCAGGGAGTTAATAAGCCGCACATGGGCTCATACAGAAATTATTATGGAGATACAAGACCATGTTGATCTGCCTGAAAATAAAATGAACGATGGGTTTCCTGTCTGTTATCAAATGCCACTCCGGCAGGTTGACCCAACAACGGGCATTTTATAGTACTATATTTATTTTCAAATTTTTAAAATATTTTTAAAATATACCGAATGAAAAAGACGATTACGCTACTTGCCAGCTTTGCCCTGTTTTTTATAGCATCTGCCCAGTCAAAAAAGAACAATAGTCACTCTGTAAATCCTTCAAAAGATTGGAAGTTGGGCGTTGCCCTGTGGACGTTCCACACCTTTAGTTTTGCCCAGGGGCTGGACAAAGTGGACAGTGCAGGATTAATCTATATCGAGCCCAACAATTTCACCAAAACACTGCCGGAGTTGAACGATTCGTCGATGATGCAGTTGTCGCCTGCCGGTATCAAAAAATTAAAATCGCTGATCGAACAACGGGGATTAAAATGTGAGTCGGTTTACCTGGCCGGAGGAAAGGATGTTAACGCATGGAAGAAGCAGTTTGAGATGGCCAAACAATTGGGGGTTAAATTTGTAACCACCGAACCCCCGGTTGATATGTGGGACAGCATTGATAGTCTTGCAGGCATTTATGAAATTAAAGTGGCTATTCACCAGCATTGGAAAGGCACGAGTCATTACTGGAACCCCGATACTACGTTGCTGGCCATGCAAGGTCATCCCAATTTTGGTGTATGCGCCGATCTTGGTCACTGGCCTAAAAGCGGCATTAACCCTTTGGATGCAATTAAGAAGTTGAGTGGGCACATTATCGCCATACATCTAAAAGACATCGCCGCTTACAACAATCCTAAACTGGTTGATGTGCCCGTTGGAACAGGTATCGTAGATTTTCCCGCTATTTTCAGAGAGCTGAAAAAACAAGGCTTCAAAGGACCCATCTATATTGAACGGGATGCGACCGATCAGCCAAGCAACCTGCCTTCGGTAATACAGGAAGTGAAATATTATAAACAGGAGGTGGGGAAGTTGAAATAAGAAACCAGCAGTTAGTGGCAATGCGCTGCATTTTAAATTGTCGCTTTTTATTTGTTCGAACGTGGTTTCAAGCCTCTTCGTAATTGCGAGATTAATTTTTTGGGGTCCCCCAAAAAGTTCTTTCAAAATGACACTACATAAATCAAATCAGGCCCTTTGTAAAAATGCATACTTTATTTGAATGGATATTTAAGTCGGCATATTTTCACGCAAAGCCGCCAAGAGCTTCACGCAAAGATGTATAAGTGTTTATAAATGACTGTCCGTAACTTCGAAAAACATTTATGAGCCAAACAATATTACTGTTATGAAGCTTTCGTTGCAGCCTGCCCCGCCATTTATGCGGGGTCGCACCTTTTACAATTTGATCATTATTCAGCACATAGCAGTTTGTATTATCAAATCCAAACAACATCAATTCCACATAACGGATAGTCATATGTTTTTATATGTATGATTCAAAGATTTTTCTTTGCGTGCTTTGCGTGGGTTTTACTTTGCGTCTTTGCCTGAAAAACCGCCTGTACAAATTTTCGGGTATTACTTCGCTTGCGATAACTAACGGAACGCAAGGATGCCAATGACGCACGCTTATTTGATGCGAATTTGAAATACAACTGTGGCAATACACTGCAACAAAGGATTTATAATATGTGGGTATTTGAACCGTATTTTTAAAAATGCGATAAGACAATTTTTGCTACATAAATTTCCCCCATTCCTTTTACCTTAACTAAATTACCCGCCTAAATCACTATCGTACACATGCCCAAACTTGACCTCAACACCCTCGAATCCTGGTTGTGGTTGAATGAAAGGGCCGGCGGAATACGATTGTGAGAACATCATATTATTTTCAACCTTGAGCGTCTAAGACTTAACAGAAAAAATCATGAACATGGCAAGGCTGATGGGTATTGGTATTTTGTTTTTGAACTTTTATTATTATTGCTAAACCGCCTGCTGAATTGCCGCCGATTAAAAAGCCCTGACAGCCCTGACACGATATGCCAAACTCTTTTTCTTTGCATATTGATAGCCTTTTTCGAATCCCCGGTTCCATGCAAAGTCGCCCTGTTCGGTTGTAGAACTCCAGTAGCCTTCATCGGCAAAGCCGCCCACTAAAGATTTACTGATGTATAACTGCGATAAAGTGTCCCTGGAAGGTAAAACCCAGTCGTTGTAAATAACGTCATCAACTTTTACAGAATAGTCTGCACATTTTTGCTGAGCCGCTCCCCAGTTATATAGCCCTTCAAAATCTTTTTCTGCGGCAATCAGGCCACGATCCCGAGTTGAGTCAGAATAAAAAATGATACCTCCCTGGTATTTTTTTCCAACACTCTTGGTTTGAAATTCTATATTTCGTTTAAGCGCGTTTTGTGCAATGGCTTGTTGTGTTTTTGCAATTTTCGTCTGTTTATCTGCTTCCAATTTTTGTTGCTTTGCTAAATCTCGTTGTTTACTTGCGTTGACAAACAAAATAACAGATGCTATAATAGAAATTACTGCCACTATCAACAAACTACGCAATACCCTGAGCCTTTTTTTGGTTTTTATTAATTCTTCATGCTGCTTCTTTTTCTCCAAATCTTTTTGAGTCTGTATAAACGCATCGCTTTTTGCAATCCATTGCCGCTCGTCATCACTTATGCTAAATTTCTTTAGGTAAGGATCAATAAACGATAACTGTCGTTCGGAGAAATATTCCCTTGCCTCTTCTTTAACAGCCACCTGGCTTTTTATCAGCCGCTTTATTTCAAGCAGTGCCGTTTCTTCAGCACTTCTTTTTTCTGCAATAGGCCTGGCAAGTGCGTCGTGGGCTATTTCAAACATATCCATCGTTTCGTTATAGCGAAGAATGCGGCTTTTGTTAAACGCATCAACAACCTCATCTATCATACCAGCATTATAATCCGGCAAACGGCCGTAAAGTTCTTTTTTACTGATGGGTTGCTTTGTGCCTTCCAGGGTTGAAAACGGTGATAAAATTTTCCAGGTGGTTTCAGGCGATACGCTATCATATTTTTCTTTTAGTTCTTTGGAAATACGGGTAACCTGCTCTTCCAGAAAATTGACCAGCACATCACCAATTTCTCCCATGCCATTTAGCTGCTGCATAGAAAACTCCACTTCGGCCTCACGGCTTTCGTCGCCTGAAATTTTGAGGTAAAACTTATCTAAAAAAACCTGCAGAAAAGGTAATTGAATGGTAAGAGATTGTCCCTTACCCTTTATCTTTTCAAAAATACCCTCTGCTATCTGCGTAGCCTCGCCTGGTTTCAATGTGATGTTGGAGCCTTCATATTCCGTTGCGCCAATGATCACCTGTTTTACTTTTTCAAGGTTCATCGGCTCTATCCGTAACTTCTTACGCAGCAGTTGCGGCACTGCTTTTTCAAATTCAAACAAATAGCCGAGAAATTCTTCGCGAATGCAAAAGATAAGTTTTACCGGCTGCTCCGATAGCAGAATATCCTGAACTGTTTTAATGAAAATTTTCTGTTCGGCTGCAGAACCCAAAATAAACAGTTCTTCAAACTGGTCAAAAATCAGGTACACCGGTCTGAAAGATTTTTGATACACCGCTTTAATGGACCTTGCGACGGGGCTTAATGCATTTGCATCAATCCCGGGTTCATCCGACCATTCATCGTGCCAGTTTGTATCAATTTGTGATGTTGAATTTCCACCTGCATCATTTAGCGCTTTTTCTAATGATGCATTAATATCACTGCCCCTCCGTATCATTAAGTCAAGCCAATCGTGCGGTTGAAATTTGCCAGCCAAACCGCAATTTATAAGGCTTGTTTTACCGGTGCCTGATGCTCCATACACCAGTATGACCGTTGACTGGAATACCATTTCATACAGCGTATTGATCTCCTCCTCACGGCCAAAAAAAATACCCCGGTCTTCCCTGTCATACGAGTCAAGAAATTTAAAGGGATATCTTTTCATACTCTACTGGTTTTATAAATTGCTTCTAAAAGTTGTCTTCAGTGGTTTCTTCAACTAATCCTGCCAATGATTTTTTTGCTTCATTAAACAGGTAAAATACATGGTCGAAATTCATGTCTTTCCTGTTATCCGGGTTTGCAAGCCATTTGTTATTAGCTTGTATGTCTTTGTCATCCGGCCTGGGATTCCTGGACTTCTTAATGGTGACTTTACTGTTGTCCTCAATAAAACTATAGTTCAAATTGAGATCATCATACGTATTACAAAAGGAATAAAAACAGATTTTAGATCCACCGGTTAGTCCCAATGCATT
>JBBRCW010000277.1:0-9441 GCA_038204535.1 Chitinophagales bacterium
AGGAATTGAAACCTAATAATGCTATCCATGATCCAGCCCGCACAAAGTTATAATCGCACCACATAGGAATTGAAACATCGCAACGACCAACGCGCCGACTCCCGTCGCCATGTTATAATCGCACCACATAGGAATTGAAACCCCGTAACCGTTTACGATGTTTTAGGGGTTAGTTTGGTTATAATCGCACCACATAGGAATTGAAACATTAAATAATGCCGTTTACCGATAAGTCATATAAGTTATAATCGCACCACATAGGAATTGAAACCTGAAAGGCCAACATACATCGGCAATGTTGAATTAGTTATAATCGCACCACATAGGAATTGAAACTTGATATTCAGGTGCATTATTCAAAAGGTAACGACGTTATAATTGCACCACATAGGAATTGAAACCTGCATAAGTGATCATGAAGCAGCCTTTTCAGGCGTTATAATCGCACCACATAGGAATTGAAACGGAATAACACAATTTCAATAACTAAAAAAGACAAAGTTATAATCGCACCACATAGGAATTGAAACGGGGTATGGTTCACCGGAGAGATGATCCTGTCAAGTTATAATCGCACCACATAGGAATTGAAACCTATCGACGATGCCGGTAACGTAGAGTATAGCAGCAGTTATAATCGCACCACATAGGAATTGAAACGGATTTTGTCGTATTCAAAAAACCGCCCGACAATTGGTTATAATCGCACCACATAGGAATTGAAACGGCAGGCCCAGGCAGGCACCTCGACTCGTGTATTAGTTATAATCGCACCACATAGGAATTGAAACCGGCCTTTTATTTGCGCGGCGGGTACTTCTAATAGTTATAATCGCACCACATAGGAATTGAAACAAAAATGAGTGCAAGCCTATGGTGGGTTATTACGTTATAATCGCACCACATAGGAATTGAAGCACAATGATATTGTCATGGTATGTTTGCGGAATGTTTGCGTAAAATAATTGACATAAAAAAAGCATTGTACAAAAAAATGAACAACGCTTTGATTATTAGTACCCGGGAACGGAATTGAACCGTCACTCCCGTTGCGGGGAACAGGATTTTAAGTCCTGCGTGTCTACCAGTTCCACCACCCGGGTAAATAGTTTATTAAGTTTTTTTCTTTTGCTGGCCAACCTTGATATCTTAATTGGCGGCGTGCCTCCCAGTTCCATTCCGAACTTATTTCGGAAGGTGTACCAAAAAAATCCCGCCTGGAGCGGGATCTTAGAGCGAAAGACCGGGCTCGAACCGGCCACCCCGACCTTGGCAAGGTCGTGCTCTACCAAATGAGCTACTTTCGCAAAATTTTTAAGAACTATTGTTGTTTATTTCCCTCTAAACCTTTCGCCTTACAGGCTATTTATTTATTTGGGAGTGCAAAAATAACAAACCAACCAACACCACCAAATTTTATTTTCAACTATTTGTACTTTGGTGTGTACAGCGTGTTGTCAGGCACCTCCACTTCGGGTTTGCCTTTGTAACGGTGCTGGTACAATTGAAAACAACCACCCAGCACAAGGGATAGAATGGTAAAAATATGCACGTAAAATAAAAACCTGGAAGAAGTTACCCAATTATATCCGAAGTCTTTTTGCTTGTGTTCGTGTAATTCGTTTTCCATTTTGTTAAAATTGCTGTGCAAAAATAGGGTTACCAACCGTAATATCATTGAGTTTCACCAACTATTTCGTCAAAAGTTTTTTTGCCTTTAATAAAATATTGAAATACTAGCGACCTCTTATAAACCCCTTGTATGCATGCAGGTTTAACCCGCGACATATGCCTGGTTTTCTTATGGCTAATCAGCCAGACCAGGAAAGCCACATGTGCTTTAAAGACCGCACTATAAAAAACGGTATCCCCGGCAAAAAGGCTTCTATAGGCCGCTACGGCATCTAACCCAACACGACAGGGCAGCTTCCAAAGTTTCTCTGCCAGCGACCAGTTTTTAGACAGCATTACCAGGTTATTCCGCAGGTTTAAAAATACCTTTCTACGGCCTTTTGGCAGGGTGCCTGCGCCTACATGATAAACCACAGATTGCGGGCAAGCCATAATAGTGTAACCAGCCTTTTGCAGTCGCCAGCATAAATCGATCTCTTCCTGGTGAGCAAAAAAGTATTCATCAAAACCGCCAGCCTCAATAAAAAGATGCGCTTTAATAAATAATGCGGCTCCGCTGGCCCAAAAAACGGGTGCAGCCACATCATACTGACCAGTATCCTCTTCACAAACATCAAAAACACGCCCCCGCGCAAAAGGGTACCCGAGAACATCAATCCATCCGCCGGCAGCACCTGCATACTCAAAGGTCGATTTGCTGGCATACGATAAAATCTTTGGCTGGCAGGCAGCTATAATGCTATCACCCTGCATAAGCTGCAACACTGGTTCAATCCAGCCTGCGGTTACCTCTACGTCGGAGTTCAGCAAAACAAAATAATCGGCCTTAACCCGCTTCAATACCTGGTTGTAGCCTTTTGCAAAACCATAATTTTCATCATTCTGTAAAATTTCTATTTCAGGATACCGGGCAGCCAGCCACCTCACACTGTCATCTGTTGAGGCATTATCGCCAACTATAATTTTTTTATTGGGGTATGATGATGCCAGAACGGACGGCAAAAATTTTTCGAGATAATGCCTGCCATTGTAATTGAGAATAACTATAGCCAGTAGCGGATTTGATTGCACCATATAATTATAAACGCCAAAATAACAGAAAGCTTTTCTATTTTAGTTATATGATTCAACAATGGCTTAACTGGAGAACCTTTTTCGCATTGATCGCCATACTGATTGTAAGCGGCACCATTTTTTACTCAAACTACCTTTCGCAAAAAATTGCCAGCGAAGAAAAACAAAAAGTGGCCCTTTGGGTAGAGGCACAACGTTCTATCCTAAATTCAACCGGCGAAACAAACCTCAATCTTGCCAGTCGCATTTCAACCGAAAACGACGATATACCCATTATTGAGACCAACGAAAAAGACAGCCTTACCAACAATTATTTAAATATTGATACTTTTAAAATAAAGGCCGATAAAAATTACCTGTCTGATAAACTTTCAGAATTTAAACAATTGCATCCGCCAATTGAAATGGTGATCAGCGTTAAGCCCTATATAGCAAACCGGTATTATTATGGCGAAAGCACGCTGCAAAAAGAAGTAAGGTACTATCCTATTATTCAGCTACTGATTGTTGGGTTATTTATATTAATAACCATCACCGCGCAAAAAAGCCAGTTTCAGAATACACAAAACCAGGTATGGGCGGGCCTTGCAAAAGAGACCGCCCATCAATTAGGCACCCCTGTTACCAGCTTAGAAGGCTGGATAGAAGTACTGCGCGAAACACCGGGAAACGAAAAAATATTGCCCGAAGTAGAAAAAGATGTGGACCGTTTGAAACTGATCAGCGACCGCTTTGGAAAAATTGGCAGCATTCCTAAACTGGAAGAAAAGAATATTATTGAGCTGGTAAATAATATGATTATTTACATAAAAAAGAGAGCCAGCGGCAAAGTAAACTTTAGCCTGCACACCAGCGGCGAAACAGATATACCAGCCATGATTTCGCCCCCCCTCTTTGATTGGGTAATTGAGAACCTTTTAAAAAACGCCCTGGATGCAATGGAAGGTAAAGGCAATATAGATGTAGCAATAAAAGATGAAGCGGCCAGTGTGATTATAGACGTTTCTGATACAGGTAAAGGAATGCCAAAAGCCAACTTTGAAAAGGTATTTAAACCCGGATTTACCACAAAAAAAAGAGGCTGGGGCCTTGGGCTAACCCTTACCCGCCGAATTGTAGAACAATACCACAAGGGCCAGATCTTTGTAAAAAGCTCCGAAACAGGCAAAGGCACCACCTTTAGAATAATCCTGAAAAAATAAATTGTTATTTGTTTTCAGGCTTTTGATTCCTTGTTCGCTATCGTCCCCGCCGCGGCCTATCGTGTGTACATAAGTATAAAAGGAACACAGATGACACGGATTGGAAAGATAAAATGGATTTTTACCTATAGTGAAGCAGTATTGATACAACCCGATTAAATGGTGCCATTTGCTGAATATGTATTCGCATTAAATTAAAATGGACCGTGTAAAATCAGTATTATCCGTTTTATTTGTGATATATCCGTGTTCCATTATTCTTCATAATTAGATGTGTCCCAAACGATAGCGCCGCGGCGGGGCTCCCTTGTACTTTTGCAAAACCCGCAGCAAAAAATCAATCCCAAACACTTACTTTTGCCATCCCTTAAAATGCGGCGATGGCGAAATTGGTAGACGCACTACCTTGAGGTGGTAGCGCCCGAAAGGGTGTGGCGGTTCGAATCCGCTTTGCCGCACATAAAAAGATCCTTCCTATTGTATGGAAGGATTTTTTAATTTTACCCCTCCATTAATCTTTTCACCTCTATGTCTCTAACCAAAGATTTCATTCCGTCTATTTTAAAAAGATTTAAAAGCTATAAGGAACTGGGCAATAAAACATTCGAACAACTGGATGAAAAGGACTTTTTCTACCAGCCTTCGTCGGAGAGCAATTCTATCGCCATTATCATTCAACATTTTTATGGCAATACCATGAGCCGCTTTACCAACTTTTTAACCGAAGACGGAGAAAAAGCATGGAGAAAACGCGACGACGAGTTTGAACCAGTGGAATGCAGCAAACAAGACCTGCTTTCTTTTTGGCAAACAGGCTGGAACCAGGTATTGGGTACGATTGAAAAATTAACCGAAGAAGATCTTTCAAAAACTATTTATATACGCAGCGAACCAACATTGGTTTTTGATGCACTGCTTAGGCAATTGGGGCATTATTCATATCATGTTGGGCAAATAGCCTATATAGGTAAGATGATAAAAAATGCAACGTTTAAGAGTCTTAGCATTCCCAAACGAGAAAGCAAACAGTTTAACCAGGCAATGAAAGCATTTGTAATATGTACCAACTGAACAATTCGCCGGGACGTACTGCCTGGGTAGATGGAAGAGAATATCTTTTTTTTAGCGGATATTCATACCTGGGAATGAGCCATGTACCCGAATTTTGCGACCTGTTAAAAGAAGGCATAGATAAGTTTGGGATATTGCACCCTAGCAGCCGCATTTCCAATACGCAATTACATTTGTACCAAACATTTGAGCAAACATTAAGCAGTTTGGTGGGCAGCGAAGATACGGTCACTTTTTCGAGCGGATACCTGGCAGGCAGGGCAATAGCCGATCTGGTAACGAAACATTATAAGCACGTTTTTGTGGCGCCCAACGCGCACCCGGCCATTCAATGCGGCATTCAACTGCCACCCGAAGATTGGAAAACAGAACTAATTAAAACAATCAACCGCTCTGCCTTTAACAGCTTTGTGTTATTTATGGACGGCGTTAACCCGCTGACCGCCTCCGTGTGTAATTTTTCTTTTTTGCACGAAATAAAAGCAGATAAACACCTCACCTGCATTGTAGACGACTCGCATGGTATTGGATTATTGGGGCCGCTGGGCAATGGCATAAAACACCTGATACCAGACTTGCCCAATATTGAACTCGTCATTACCTATTCGTTATCTAAAGCTTTTCACATAAACGGCGGCGCCATTAGCTGCAGAAAAAAATTAGCACGGTTGTTACGCAATTCACCCTTTTATACCGGTTCTACCGCCATATCGCCGGCAATGGCATATGCCTTTAATAATGCACAGCCCATTTATCACCGTCAATTACAAAAGCTACAGCAAAACATCAGCAATTTCATAAATCTGATCACCGACATTGCAGGTATTTCTTTTTACCCTCACCTACCCTCTTTCGTTTTAAAACCCGGTTGGGATCAATCCTGCTTTGAAGGTCACCATATAATTATTGCCTCCTTTGCGTACCCCGACCCCTCGGGAAACTGTGTTAACAGGATCGTTTTAAATGCCTTACATACCCGCCAGGATCTGTTTAAATTGTCGTGCGTGTTAAACAGATTACACCAAATAAGACATTAATTCTGTCTTTACTAAAAGACCATAAGCGGCAAGATGTACAATTTGCATCGTTGGGTACCATGCAAAAATGAGCGGCAACAGCGTGTTTTAAGTTCCCGGGCAAACCTGTTTTTTACATGATAGCAGAAAAAGCTGCGAAAAACGAAATGAATTTATTCAGGTTTAATCTATTATCGAAAAAGCCAATACCTTACACCAACCCGGTAAAAAGCTGGTAATGAAAGACGAATGTTATTATTTAGGTATAAAATGGTATTGAATTTGGAAGGAACAAGTGTTTCTTTATTTTTACAGAATTCAAAATAAAAAGTAAGCTGAAAAAAATTCTCGTAATAACGGCCCGTGTAATACTCAGTTTACTGGCTATCGTTTTATTTATGTGGCTTATGCTTCAGACGGAGTTTGTCCAAAACTGGTTAGTTGGCAAGGTTACCAAAAAATTATCGAAAGATTTACACACCGAAGTACGCATTAAACATGTGAGCCTCTCGTTTTTTAACCGCGCCAACCTGGAGGGAATATTGGTGAAAGACCAGCAGAAAGACACGCTTTTATATGCCAGTAACCTAAAGGTCAGGCTAACGGATTGGTTTTTTCTGCAAGATAAGCTGGTGCTAAAATTCGTTGGACTCGAAGATGCGAAGATCAATTTGCAAAGAAAGGATTCAACGTGGAATTACCAGTTTTTAGTCGATTATTTTGGATCGGCGACTCCGGCCAATCCAAATAAAAAAGGCCTTGTTTTAGACCTTAAAAAACTGGATTTTGTAAACTTAGATTTTGTTCAAAATGATTTATGGGTGGGCAAAAAAATGCAGGCTAGGCTAGGCAACCTGCAACTGGATGCCGACAAAATTGACTTCAAAAAAGGCATACTTTCCATTAAATCGATTGACCTAAACAAGCCATTTTTTTTACTATCTTCTTTTCCTGGCCGCAGGCCGCAAGTCATAAATCCTGCAAAAAACAAAGTAGATTCAGGCTATTATTTTAACCAGGGCAACCTGGCCATCCGGGTTCAGCAAATTAATATAAAGAACGGCACGTTTATAAGCGAGCAATTTACCGAACGAGAACCCTATGCCTGGTTCGACGGTCAACACCTAAGATTAGACAAGATAAATGGCACCCTGGATAGCGTCAGTTTCATAAAAGACACTTTACGGGTAAAAGTCTTACTGGCCACCAAAGAAAGAAGTGGTTTTGACGTAAGAAGGCTTAAAGCCGATTTTAAGCTGACTCCGCAAATAATGGAGTTTAAGAACCTGGACCTGGTAACACCACACAGTCATTTGCAAGATTATTTTGCATTGAATTTTGAAGATTTCAATAATGACTTTGCCAGCTTTATCAGCAAGGTAAGTATGTCGATAAAATTTACAAATGCCGAGGTTAACAGCAACGACATCGCATTTTTTGCGCCTGATGCAAAAACATGGAATAAAAAAGTAAATATCTGGGGTACTTCAGAGGGAACGGTTGAGCACCTTGATATGAAGAGTCTTTTTATTCGTGCCGGCAATAATACGGTCATTACCGGGGATGCAAAGCTGGATGGGCTTCCTGACATCAATAAAACGACCATCAGCTTTAACTCGGGGGCCATTAAAACCAATTACCGGGATGCCGTTTACTTTATCCCCTCGCTCACCAGTATCAAATCACCATCGCTGCCGCTGCTGGGCGAGATATTTTTTAAGGGGTCTTTTAACGGAACCATCAGGCAGTTTTTGATTTCAGGCAATGTAAGCACCAACCTTGGGGCCTTTACAACCAATTTAAATATTAAGATACCGGCCAGCAAAATAATTTCTTATAATGGCCGGATAGCTACGCGCAAATTTGACCTGGGTAAATTTTTAGAGTCGTCGCAACTGGGCGAAATGGCATTCGATGGAACCGTTAATGGCCGGGGGCTAGAACTAAGTAACGTGCGAACTGTAGTTACAGGAAATTTTCAACGCTTTCAATTCAATGGGTACGATTACAAAAACATTGTTGTGGAAGGTACCTTTCAACGCCGGCAATTCGACGGATCGGTTAAAGTAGATGATGAAAACCTAAACCTAACCACCACCGTAAAAATCGACCTAACCAACGACAATCCCCAGTTTAACGTGCTGGGCGACCTTGCGGGCAGTAATTTTAACCAGCTCAATTTCACCAACCGCAACTTGCAGGTTTCCGGTTTATTCGATCTTGACTTTAGCGGACGAAATATTGACCAGTTTCTTGGAGCAGTAAAAATATTTAATGCTACCCTTACACAGGACAGTGTTACAATAAACGTCGACTCGCTGACACTCGAATCGCAGTTTTTAAATAATAAGCGCTCATTAACTGTAAACAGTAATGAATTTGACGCTAAGATTATAGGGGAGTATAATATACTCGACCTGCCTGTCAGCTTCCAGGTTTTTCTGCACAAATATTACCCGGCTTATATTAAACAACCGGCCCGCGAACCTAAAGACCAACGATTTTCTTTTGAAGTAAATACGCGTAATATAGAAAACTACACCCCCCTTTTAAACAGCAATTTGTCCGGTTTCAGCAATAGTAACCTAATGGGCAACATAAATACAATTGATACCCTTTTTGTACTGAATACCTACGTTCCCTATTTTGCTTATAACCAATATGGATTTACCAATGTTTCGCTTAACGGCAAAGGAAACCTCGACAAATTACAGCTGGACGGAGAGATTGACGAAATAAAAATCAGCGACAGCACTACCTTCCCCAATACAAACATCAGCATTAATTCGCAAAAGGATGTTTCGAAAGTCAGCATACACACCAAGGCAAGCAGCACCTTGAACGAGCTTAATCTGAATGCCGATCTTACAACACTAACCGATGGTGTGAGGGTAAAATTTAATCCCAGCGATTTTGTAATAAACGACAAACGCTGGGTGCTCGAAAAAGAAGGCGAGATAGTTGTAAGGCAACGGTTTGTTTCTGCTGACAATATTCGTTTTACACAAGGCGACCAGGTAATTGAAGTGGCTACCAAACACGATGGGGATTTTGACCAAAGCGACCTTGTAATAAAACTAACCAACCTGAATATTGGTGATTTTTCGCCGCTTATAACCAAAGACCCCCGAATGGAAGGATTGGCAAGCGGCAGTATTGTTTTAAAAGATTTCTATGGCCAATTTAATGCAGAGGCTACTTTGCAGGCCGACCAGTTCAGGCTAAATAACGACTCGATAGGCGTTATTAAAATAAACAGTTCTTACAATAAAGGAAGCGGTAAAATTGCCTTTAACGTGCAATCGCCCAACGATTTTTACAATTTTAACGCCGAAGGATTTTACAATTTAAAAGACTCTATCGGGGCACCCCTGCATACGGCTTTCGTTTTAAACAATACCCGGGTAACCATTGTAAATATGTTTTTGAGCGAAATATTTACCGAC
>JBBRCW010000278.1:0-9420 GCA_038204535.1 Chitinophagales bacterium
GTATCTATAAAGTTCTTTTCAACCTTATTGAAAATTACTGTTCCAAAAGCAACTAATAATATGGTGACTAATGTAGAATATGCCAGGTAGCTCCATGAAAAAGTACCTTTGCCCAGAAAACCATATCTGAAAGTTTCAATGAGAGCGGTCATAGGGTTTGCCACAATCAGCCATTTATATTTTGCAGGTGCAGCCGATAACGGATAAATGACAGTTGTAGCATACATTAGCAACTGCACGCCAAAACCCACTAAAAAAGCGAGGTCCCTATATTTTGTTGTCATTGCAGAAATGATCATACCCGCACCCAGGCCCATGCCTGCCATAAGGATTATAATAAAAGGAAACAATGATAATGCCCAGGTAAGATGAAAATTTGCCCCATTAATTGCATAAAAAATCATCACGATAAAAAATAGCAACAATTGAACAACAAATCGTACAAGGTTACTTGTAACTATACTCAGGGGCATAATGAGCCTTGGAAAATAGACCTTACCAAAAAGGCCGGCATTTGCTGTAAAAACTGTCGAAGTTTTTGTGAGACATTCTGAAAAATAATTCCAGGCTGTTATTCCAGCTAAATAAAAAAGCGGTTGCGGAAGTTCGTCGGTTGAAAAGCCCCCCATTTGACCAAAAACCAAAGTAAACATAATGGTCGTTAAAACTGGCTGTATGAAAAACCATAGCGGCCCAAAAATGGTTTGTTTATAAAATGAAACGAAATCGCGTCTAACCAATAACCATAGCAAATCTCTATAGTTCCAAACGTCGGCCAGGTGCAGTTTAAAAAGTCCATTATCAGGCCTTATTTCCAAATCCCAATCTTGCTCAATTGCCAAATTCCTTTCCATTAATATCTATTAATTGCTTTCAATTCTTTCCGCTAAAATTTAAGATAATGCCTTGGCCTTTTTTTTCTTTTTGTCCGGCTCAATATAGCTTTCATATCCATAGCCGCCTCCATATCCATAGTAACCATATTTACCCCCCGTCTTCACATCATTTAAAAGCAGTGCCATGTTCTTAAGCTTATCGGTTCTAAAGATATCATTAATGAAATCCAATTGCTTCTTTAAGGTTACTCTTTGCCTGATAACATATAAGGTAATATCTGCATATTCGCCTAAGATAAAGGAATCACTCACCAAACCTGCCGGAGCTGTATCTATAATTATATAATCATATTGTTCTTTTAAAGCCTCAAAAAATAGATTAACCCTTTCACTAATAAGCAGGTCTCCCGGGTTTCCGGGAATTGGTCCTGATGGATAAATATGCAAACCGGGTATTTCTTCGGATTTTATGTACAATTCTGAAATGTCGTTAGATTTTCCCTTAATAAAGGTGGTTATTCCCGGTACGTTACTTTCCAATTGTAACGTTTTTAAAATTCCTGGCTTTCTAAGATCAAATTCCAATAAGGCTACTTTTCGACCGGGTATGGCAATAACGGCGGCCAGGTTGGCGCTTATAAATGATTTACCTTCTCCCCCGCCCGAAGATGTGACTAAAATAATTTGTTTCTGTTTGTTTTTATTTTTTACCAAAGAAAGTCCTGTTCGCAAAATTCTAAACTGTTCAGCAATAATATCCCTTCCCATAACAGAAAATCCCTGCAACTTTCCTCTTACTTCGTGGCCTATGTCTCCAATAATCGGTATGGGTAATTTTTTGGAGATGTCTTCTCTACTGGTAATCTTATCGTTTACCAGGTCTCGCAGATAAATAAACCCGATAGGCAGTAATAAGCCGAGTAAAGCAGAATATATTTTAATATTCGTTGCCTTCGGCTCAACCGGGCCATAACCACCCGCAGGGTCAATTTGTTTATAATTTGATAGACTGGCAGAAGTACTCGTTATCGCGGCTTCTTCTCGTTTTTGCAGCAGGTAAAGATACAAGCCTTCTGTTATACTTTGCTTACGTTTGATTTCTTGCATCAACCTTTCTTTACGTGGTACCGAACTTAGAAACTGTTTATTCTGAGCGTTTTGTCTTTGATAGGTACCTTCCTGCAGCCGCAAATTCTTGTTTACATTATTAAGGGCTTCCAGAACACTTTCCTTAACATCAGTTATCTGATTGTCAAGTGCCTTCATGGTTATACTGTTCTTTGTAGCAAAGGCACTTTCTTTTTGTTTCTGAAGCTGCAATTCGTTGTAGTTTGTAATTAGATGTGATAAGGTAGCGTCATCAAGACCCATTGTTGATGGCACAAGCTTATCTTTAGATTCTGGATTATTAAAGTAGTTGGACAACATTTTTGAAACACTTTGCTGCACATTTACCTGTTGCAGACTTAAGGCTGCAGCATTAGAATTGCCAAAGGCCTGCCCAGATTGAGCCCCCATATCGACAATCTGGTTACTTGACTGATAATTTTCAAGATTACCTTCCACTCCACTCAACTCTCCGGCAATCAAACCCAAACGTTCGTTAATAAATTGAATGGTTGATTGAGAAAGGATGTTTCTGTCTTCTATATCAGATAAATCATACTCCTTTACAAAAGAATTTAAAACATCTCTACCCCGCTTTAAATTTTCGATGACCAATTCCAGCTGAATAATGCTGGTTTTTTCACTTAAAATATTTATACTCATCTTGCTTGCCAATTCCCGCCCAGCTTGCCAAACCGGCACCCAAATTACTGCATAGGTATTTTTTTGATCGTAAACAGAACCCGGCGTTGGACTTAAAATATAGGTGCTCCCTTCAACAGAAAACGTTTTGTTCCATTTAAACTCTAGTGACTTCACTTTCTCTTCAGGGCCATATTCAACTAAACCACCATTATCTGTAAGATTTTTAACTGTTATTTCAAGACTTCTGCTACTATCTCGAATGTTTTGAGGAATAAAACGAAGCGGGGCGTCAAGATACAAATCGGTTCTTAAAAATTTTCCAATATGATAATAAGAAATATTATAACCGTATTTAGAAACCACACGCTGCATTAGACCAGTTGATCGAAGTGAAATCAATTCATTATTTAAATTTCCCTGTAATTTTGAATTTAAGGCTGCTCCCACTAAATCGTTTGAAGACGTTGCTGATTGCCCGCCCTGGTTTCCTTTTACGAGAATTAACGTGTTGGCCACATATTTGGGTACAGTATAACGCAAATACAACAGTCCTATGCCAACACATATAACCAGCGATATAATAAACAATGGATAATGCGACAAGTATTTAAAGGCTATTTCTTTAACTGACAAACCTTTTCCTGCACTCGTTGTAAACAATTCGTTCTCTTCCTGCATTATGTTAGATTTTCATGTAAATTAACGTCAAGTACAACTTTCTCAAAAGTCACTTTCGTTTTACGGCTTCGCCGCTCTTAGTCACAATTAACTAAAAAACTGAATAAATTTTGAGATTCTACGGTATCAAATATAAAAAAGGGAGCACTTTTAAACCAATAAACGCACTCCCTTTTATCCCCCCCAATTAGATGGAATAGGATAAGACATGGTTGCAAAAAAACGATTTAATAAACAAAGCAAGAGAATTTACTGCAAAACGAATGCAAAGACTTCATTAATGGAATTAAAAATTACTATGTGTAACCCATAATATATAAGTCAACATTCCCCATTAAACGCCCTGATACCTCACTTTATTTCCCCTATGCCATTAAAATCTAAGTGGCTGATAATGCTAATTTTGGAAAGGTGGCGAAAAGCGCCAGTAAAGCAAAAACTATTTGACCATTGTTTAATCGATGACAATAGTTTTGGTATACGATTTAAACAATAAAGAGGCTGCCCCCGGCATTTGAGACAGCCTCTTCTTAAATTTAAATATGAAAGTCTATTGAACGATCAATTTCTCCGTCGTCATCTTCTTGTCTGAAATTACATTAACAAAATATATACCTTTTGCTATTTTGGCTAAACTGATCGGAACTGATAATATCTGGGACGTTACTTTTACTTGTTTTTTTATTACCTCTTTGCCAAGGCTTCCGGTTATTCTAATCGTAACCTTCATCCCGTTATATCCCTTTAATAGAACTTTAAAATCACTCATTGCGGGATTAGGGTAGATAGAAACTCCAGGCTCCACTGCCAACGTTTCAGTTGAATTTACAGTGCCTCTGCCGCTATTTTTACTATTACAATTGGTTCTTTCATCTTTCACTTCAATTCCTTTGATGCTGAAGGTGCAATTATTAGCGTCTTTAACAGTTATATCATACATTCCTGGTTTTAATCTATCAAACGTATTGTCTGATTGGTAACTGTTGCTGCCAATTCTATATTTGTATGGTGATTTACCACCAGCACCTTTTACTGTGATTGAGCCAATGGAATTATAGCAGTCTACATTATCGACATTTACCAGGTTTAAATTTAAAGTTGAGCGGGACGTAATGGTAGCCTCTATAGTACTGGTACATCCGTTAGCATCTTTTACTGTTAAAGAATATGTGTCTGCCGATAAATTATTAAATGTTCCTCCTGATTGATATTTTCCTCCATTCAGGCTATATTGATAAGAGCTCTTTCCACCTGATGCAATCACTGTTATTGATCCATCCTGTTTACTACAAGTCTCATTTGTTATAGTGTTCGCTTTTAATGACAATGTTGAAGCGGCCATTGTTATAGTGGCTGATTTTGAATTGGTACAACCGTAGCCATCTTTTACTGTAAAGGAATAGGTACCTGCCGATAAATTGCTAAACGTGCCCCCAGATTGATATTGTTCTCCATTCAGGCTAAACAGATAAGTGTTCTTTCCGCCAGAGGCTGCAACGGTTATCAAACCATCGTTATTGGAGCAGCTGGCATTGGTAGAACCAGATATATTAATTGACAGACTTGAGGCGGCCTTAACAATTGTTACCGGCACCGTGGTGGTGCAATTATTTGCGTCTTTTGCGGTTATAATATAGGTGCCAGACGATAAATTGTTAAACGTTGAACCCGATTGATAGCTACCGCCATTTAAACTATATTTATAGGTACTTTTTCCTCCAGAAGCAATTACGGTTACCGAACCATCTTTGTTACTACAGTTCTCATCTGTTTTTGCGGTAACATTTACTACAATAGTGCTTATGTCGTCAATCACGATATCTGAAATATTCGCATAATTCGATTTAGAATCCACAACCCAAACGGTATAGCTGCCCGGCGACAAATTAGTAAAATTGCCACCAGACTGGTAAATACCCCCACTTAAAATATACTGGTATGAAGGATTTCCACAAGAAGCCACAACAGAAATCGTTCCATTGCCGGCACCGCAGGATGCATCAGTTTTATTGGTCAACTTGAGCGTAAGATTACCACTCTGGCTGATGATTATATCTTTAATTACCGATGTGCAGTTAATGGCATCCTTAACCGTAACCGCATAAGTGCCTCCAGGTAAATTGTTGAAAATATTACTCGATTGAAATGAAACTCCATTCAGGCTATAAGTATATGGACTAATACCGCCCGAAGCCGAAACAGATATCGAACCATCGTTAACTGTACAATTAGCCTCAGAAACGCTTGCTGAAACAACAATTGTTGCAGAAACGGTTAAAGTAGCAGGTAAAGTAGCTACTGATCCTCTATTATTCGAAAAAACAGCTCTGTATTGCTTGTTATTGTCACTTGCGGAGGCGTTAAAAACAAGTGTTGTATTTGTTGCGGATGGAATGTCATCCCAGGATGAACCACCGTCTACACTTTGTTGCCATTTAACAGTAAATTGCCCTACGCTACCTGCAGCAGCAATATAGGTTGCCGCGGCTCCATTGCAAACGCTGGTTGATGTTGGATTTTTGCTTATCAAGGGCCCTTTTGTATCAAATTCTACATCAACCCAATAGTTAGAGGAAAGATACGTACCTGTGGGGAATGTAGGACTACTCGTATACTCACCCAGCCCATTCGCCCCATCTTCTCCATCTTTTAAACCTATAATGGGCGGTGAACCAGCGGACCTTTTATCAAAATAGGGGCGCGTATAAACATAATCGCCAGATTCGATAAATGTTGAGGCAACATAGGTGGTGTTTGCCAAAACAGGCACAGGCGTTGCAAATGTCGCCTCCTGCCATCCGCCAGGCGTCTCGTTTGTAAAGGTAACCGAAGACAATAGCTCGCCATTATTAGCCCAAAGACTTCCGATATGTACTCCTCCCGTACCAAATTTCTTATAAAACCTCACCTTAGTAATTACACCATCCACGGTGGTTTTAAATTTGAACCCGACTTCAGCCGACTGTCCATCGTTTTGGCTTCCTTCAGGAATATCTTTGGGTTTAAAAACGGTACAAGGGCAGACTTTGGGACCTACGGTAACTACTTTATAATTGACACCTGGCGAGTTACTTTCCGGCTCTACATTACCGATATCATCAACCGACCGGCATTTAATATTGAATGAACCTTCACCAGAAGGTTCCCAATTATAACTCCAATTTGTTGTGCCATTGGCCAGTCTCCATGTTAGTCCGCCATCTGTCGATATTTCAACTCCGGCTACCACCCCGCCACCTGTATCTGACGCTGTGCCGGTTAAAGCAAAGGTTTTTCCCAGGGAGGGAGAAAAACTTAATGGAGTTATTTGCGATTTTGGGGAAATGTTATCTGTGTATTTTACGGCCTTTATCAAATTTTGCTGGATGCTTGCTGGCTGTATACTCATGTCTGCTAATAAGTTGACTGTTGCCTGCTGCATCCTAACATCTTGCACCGATGTACCCCCGACTGTCTCATGCACCTCATCCAAACCCCACGACCATTGGATTGAACCTGCTCCAAACACCAGCGCGCCGCTTGTATGTTTATATAACGAGACTTTATGAATATATCCTTTAACATTGGTCTCAGACAATATGACTCTGCCGGCAGGATATGCTTCAGCAAAATTTGGTTTTCCCTCTGTAAAAATGGCGTTGTCCAGTTGGTCAAATTCAAATTCAAAACCGATTGTACCATCGGACAGTGTAGCCTTTTGCCCGCTTGATAAATTTGCTATCGATGTATTTCTCCAAAAGCGCAGGCTTTTATAAGTGTCCGGCACTTCAATTGGTTTACTGCCTTCCTCAGACCCAATCTGACCAATGATACTATTTTCAGGTTTACATCCGCCGGCTGCAGGGTATGCACATCCCGAACGCCACAAACCCGTCCATTCCGGGCTGGGATCACATTTTGTGCCACAAACCAAAAGAATAGGATCTGGTTCTGTACCTTCTTTATAACAAACCAAAGTTCGGTAATTATCCTCCCACCTGGTTTTCCAAAAACAGGTATTGCCGCTAAAAAAGCCAAGGTTGACACCAGCAGCTCTTGCATTTTCAAATTTAGTTCTCTCAGCAGCCGACCAATACTCATCGTGACCAACGGTAAATATAGCCTTATGAATACTTGGGGTGATTGCAGCTGGATCTTTTGCCATATCCACACAAGTAGTATATGAAACATCATACCCATTGCGTTCTAACCAGCGAACCATGGGGTATTCGGCATTTTTAAAACAATCTCTGCCATATTTTGCGGTAAATACGGGTCGGTTATAGCTAACTTTTGTGGCATGCCCAAAACCAGGAACCGGGATAAAAGGAGGAATATTTTCGAATATATTACCATATAAACTTGTGCCGCCATAATTGTTATAAGCCTGCCAGGTAGCATCTGATGTCTTAAATAGCAGGTCGGATTTGCCGGCATCGTCTCTAACAATAAAAGTAATATGACTTGAACCGCGGGTGCCATCGTTTCGCGTTAATGTTGCAACATATACACCCGATACTGCGCTGCCTGGCACTACCCATTTTGCTGATATGGCCCAATTACTGCAATCCGTTTTACCCGTAACAGGGTCGAAAAGATCAATAGGTTGAATTTGCGGCAATGATGCTGTGATGGTGCCTGTACCCCATTTACGGGCTCCAGCCCCATTATAATAGCCATAACGAAATATGTTAATACTATAATTTCTTGATGGAGTCTTTATTTTAAAATAAACGGTCTCACCCTTATTAACACTTATCTGAGTTGAAAACCCCTGAATGGTAAGATCACCCAAACCTGCTATATCCCATTCACTTGCCGGGTTACCGGCTTTTGCATTTTCAATAGATATTGCGTTCTGAGATAATCCAGGGAACGCAATTATCACTACAAAAAAAACACTCATGAATACGGAAAGCCTTTTTAGACTTTTGACGGCACGAGGTACCAAGATGCTGCGACAATTATTTTGCGAATGAATTGCAGAAGATGTAGACAGTAGATTCATATCTGTTTGGGTTGATAAAAAAATTCATTTATTTACAGACGGTATTTGGCCTGTATGTTTCATGAATGGCAAAAAAATTGAAATAATGAAAACCGCTTTTGTGTTGAAACATAGCTCAACAAACTAGCTGCGTTTCAATACAAAACTTATATTCAAAGAGTGCGGATTGTGTGGGTTTTGCACGTTCTGTAATAAGAAATTACAGACTTGTTAGCAAATGAAATGAAAAGACTAAAAACTTTTTTAAAAGGTTGCATTAAAAATTATTCTTTTTACGTTTTTTTAAGCTTTTGATTATTTTGTTAGTAGGATCTTTCTGGCATTGACTTTTCACCTAACATTTTATAAAAATAGTACCAAAAATTGACATTTGATTTAATAATATTGAATTGAATATTTATTTAATAAGTGTGTAAAAATGGGATATTGAAACGTTGCATAAATTCATGATGAATAGATTTGAAAATCCATTAATTTAATCCCGTCACAAGTACTCAAATCGGTGTAGATTAAAACGGTTTCTCTATGCTAAATGAAAAATCCTTCAGGCTTTGAAGGAAATAGACATAATAATTTACTTTCGGCAATCATGCGGAGAGTAGCCCCGATTTTTTCGGGGGAACCTCGATACCCTTTCGGGTATAAACATTTTCTTCCGATGCATCGGCCCCGACTAATCGCATCGGCGTCAACTTAACTTAGCGAATTTTCTTGGGTACAAACAGTAGAATTTCTCTTGACCATCGTTTTGTTAATTCAATTCAGATTTTCGGAACAGCCATCTGGCGCATCTTTTTATGACCGTTTCTTTTACCTCAATTTCTACCAACCTGTTGTCGCATTTAAATTTTGGTCGAAAAAGATTACCTGCAATCCTTGTAATAATTCTTTATTTTCTACCAGAACGAATGGTGCTAAAAACGATAGGCGTTCTTGTATAAGCACGAGGCGTTCCGCTGGAACGCCGGAGAAAATTCGCAGGTGATGTTTTTTACCAACCAGTCGTCCCTATGGGACGGTTCGGCAATTCCCTTCCCACTTTAAAAAATGAAACTAAACTGGCGGTGGCAATCAAAGAAAGATGGAAGGTACAAATTGTCATGGCTCTTCATGTTCCATAGGAACATATGGTTGGTAGAAAAAATTGGAAATTATGTATTGTCGTTC
>JBBRCW010000279.1:0-9416 GCA_038204535.1 Chitinophagales bacterium
CCGGCCTTTGGCCGGAAAAAATTGTAGAAATATTACCGCTGGATTAAATGCATGGAAATGTGGTGTGGCAATGGCACATATGGGACCATTTGGTTCAGGATTTCGATTCGAAGAAAAAGAACTACGGCTCGCCAGTTGACCACCCCGAATTGTTGGATTTAAATGTGGGCAAAATTGTTCCGCCGCTAATGAACCGCGATAGCATGGACGTTTTAAAGGCAAAAGGAATGGTGATGTGGAGGAATCAGACCCCTGAAAATGTAGGTTCAGAAATTTATCATTTCAATGCAATAAAATATAATCCGGACTTAGACCAAATTGCTTTTAGTTCTCCAGCCCTAAACGAGATTTTTATCATCGATCACAGTACTACCACTAAAGAAGCCGCAGGTCATACCGGCGGTCGCTGGGGGAAAGGCGGAGATTTTTTGTACCGATGGGGAAACCCTCAAAATTACCGGCGGGGTACTGGCGCCAGCCAAAAATTATTTGGACAGCATGATATTCGGTGGATTGATAAGGGAATGCCGGGAGCGGGTCACCTGCTTGTATATAACAATAATATTCCCGGACAAAATAAAATGCCTTATTCCGGTATTTATGAATTGGTACCTCCCACCGATGGAAAAGGAACTTATTTAATGGGCAGCGACAGAACTTTTATGCCGGAGTTGCCTGCCTGGAAGTATATAGCTTCAGACACGGTTTCATTTTGGAGCAGCTTTATTTCAGGATCTCATAGAATGAATAATGGAAATACGTTTATTAACGAGGGGGCAAAAGGACGCTTTTTTGAAGTAAATAAAGAGGGTAAAATAGTTTGGGAATATTTAAACCCATACAGGGGTGAAATGCGGAAACCAAACGGCGATCCCATCATCATGATCCCACAGTTTCCATTAACGTATAGCGTATTTCGCTCGACATTTATACCTGCAGATCACCCTGGTTTGGCAAACCGAAAATTAGAGCAAATTAATCCACAACCAAAAGTATTTGTAATGCCGCCTCCACCGCCGGGCAGATGAAAATATATAGCTGAATGCTAACCTGAATAATTCTTAGAAGTTGAACAACAATTAAATCATCAACATGAAAAAGAACTTTCTGCTTCTTTCCCTTTTGATAAGTATATCAACAGGATTATTTTGCCAGGCTCACGATAGCACAAACGATTCGGCTAACAAAAAGCCACCTGCACCAAAAGACAGGAATATGTTTGGGCTTTATATACCACGCGGTTTAAAAATTAACAGCGAGGGGTTGGCTGACGGTTATATCATGTTTTCAGTTCCTAATTCAGCATTGGTTTATTTACTCAACCGCAGGGGTGAAGTTGTACACCAATGGAAAGGAAATTATGGCACATTCCATGCGTATTTAATGAATGATGGATCGCTTGTGCAGGGTGCAGATGATCCTGACTACCCCGTCTTTGGGTTTGGCGGTCCTTATGGACGAATACAAAAAATTAGCTGGAATAGTAGAATGTTGTGGGATTTTGAATATGCGAACGAGGAACAAATAGTACACCATGATTTTACTGTGCTGCCCAATGAAAACATCCTGGCGATAGCCTATGAAGCCAAGTCGTACGATTATGCCATTGCAAATGGAAGAAAACCGCAGATGATTCCAAAGTCAGGGCCCTGGTTAGAAAAAATTATAGAAATTGAGCCACAAGGTAAAAGTGGTGGTAAGATTGTATGGGAGTGGCATGTTGGGGATCATTTAATTCAGGATTTTGATTCCAAAAAAGCTAATTATGGTAAGCCGGCAGATCACCCGGAATTATTAGATTTTAACAGGGGAATACCATTGCCTCCGGCAATAACCCAGGATAGTGTTGATATTTTGAAAGCTAAAGGAATGGAAGAGAGAAATACGACTGCGGATAACAGGGGTGCCGATATTTTTCATTTTAATGCCATTAAATATAATCCCGATCTCGATCAGATTGTTTTCAGCTCACATACTTTGAATGAAATATTTATTATTGATCACAGCCTAACATCCAAAGAAGCAGCAGGTCACAAAGGTGGCAGAGGAGGGAAAGGAGGAGATTTTCTTTACCGTTGGGGAAATCCTCAAAACTATCAAAGGGGTGATTCAACGAACCGGAAATTGTTTGGCCAGCATGATGTTAGATGGATCGAGAAAGGAAAGCCGGGTGCAGGAAATTTAACGGTATTCAATAATCATCTTCCGGGAAATATTGATTGGAGTGATATGGGAAATTCAAGTAATAATTACTCTGCTGTGTATGAGCTCACTCCTCCCCTGGCCAAAAATGGCAAGTATGTTATAGAAAAAAACAAACCTTTTGGTCCTGAGAGACCTGCATGGATGTATATTGCTAAGGATACACTTTCATTTTTCAGCAGTTTTATTTCCGGAGCTCATCGAATGGAGAATGGAAATACTTTCATTAACGAAGGAGCAAAAGGGCGCTTTTTTGAAGTGACCAAAGACGGTAAAATTGTTTGGGAATATTTAAATCCTTATCATGGTGAAATCCGGAAACCAAATGGTGATCCTGTTTCTCCGATACCTTTTGCCTATTGGGGGTTCCGCTCTACTTTCATTCCTGCAAATCACCCGGGATTAGCTAACAAAAAACTGGATCCCTTGATGCCGCAGCCGGCACCTTTTTTCTTACCACCGCCTCCTCCAGGTATGAAATAATAAAATGCAATAATGGCTGAACAGGTTGATTTACTGTTCGGCCATTATTACTCCGTTTTCATTTACATAAGCCTTCCAGTGGTCCAACATTTCCTGATATATCGAAGGGTATTTTTCAGAAAGATCATGAGATTCCGTTGGGTCTTCTTCGATGTTGAATAATTCAAAATCACCTTTACCAAAGGGTGGTTCTATTTTGGTTATTTTCCATTTACTTTTCCTGATGGCACATCTTCCAAACAGTTCCCAACCCATAACATAATTTGCATCGTGTACATAATTTGTTTTTCTATTCAGATAAGAAAGTAGTGATCTCCCTTTATATGGACTTAGTCGTTGCCCCTGGTAAACTGAAGGATATTTACCGCCTGCCAGTTCAAGAAAGGTAGGCGCAAGGTCCATTATTGTAGTGAAGGCAGTTGTTATGCCTTTACCTTCTTTCTGAAAAGGCATTTTTACAATCATGGGTGTATGAATACCACCTTCAGCACTATATCCCTTGTAAAAACTATTTACCGCACTGGATGCATGCGCCCATTGAGGCCCGTAAGCCGTATAGGAATTTGCAGTACCCATGTATGGATAAGGATCAAGTTTGTTAGGTGTTTCATTAAATTCAAACACATCGGGGCCATTGTCCGACAAAAAAACAAAAAAGGTATTGTCATATTCATCTATCTCCTTTAGGTAGGTAACAAGCCGCCCAATATTATAATCGAGGTTATCTACCATGCCCGCATAAATTTCAATTTTCCTGGCTTCAATTCTTTGTTCACTTTTACTAAGCGCTTTCCATGGCAACAATGGTTTATTGGTAATGTTATACAAGCTGCCTTTTACCGCCGGAAGTTCCGGCAGGTTTACATTTTGCGCAACCATGCCTTTTTGTTTCAAACCATTAAAACGTAAAGTTCGCAAGCTGTCATACCCGATGTCGTACACACCGCGATATTTTTCGATAAATGCTGGTGGTGCCTGTAAAGGCCAATGCGGTGCGGTGTAGGCTGCATACAAAAAAAAGGGCTTTTCATCCGCATGGTCAGCCTTTATAAAACTGATCATTTTATCGGTATAAAAATCAGTTGAGTACTGTCCATCGGGATAATTTGTAAAGTGACCATCCTGCCAAAAAGTAGAATAGTGCTTGTCGGGAGCAAAGTGGTTTGCATCGGCATTTAATAGAGCAAACGATCTTTCAAACCCTTTGGCGGTGGGGCTTTGGTCGGGTGTAAGCCCCAAATGCCACTTTCCTGAAATATAGGTGTGGTAGCCTGCGTCCTTTATTAATTGAGCGATGGATACTATCCGATTATTCAAATATCCTTCATAACCGGGCTGTCCTATTTGCTCAGGAATAAACTGAACATGTTCGGCCATATTTCCTAAACCAGCAATGTGGTTATCGGTTCCGGTAAGCAGCATAGCCCTGGATGGCGAGCAGGTAGCCGCCGTGTAAAAATTAGTAAAGATTTGCCCCTGCCTTGCCAATGCATCTATGTTGGGTGTAGCGATTTCACTTCCAAAACAACCGAGGTCTGAATATCCAAGGTCATCTGCCAGAATGATCACGATATTGCACTTCTTGTCTGGTTGTTTTTCTTTCCACGAAAAAAACACACAAGAAAAAAGGAAAAATATGACAAGACTTCTTTTCATCAATAAGTAATCATAAGTTTACCAAATAGTCTGGATAATTCAATATCATTTAAAGGTAGTTAATACAAAGTCGAATAGTTAGGAAGGCTATTTTAAAACCAACCTGAAGGTTCTATTGGATTTCCATCTGTCCCAATTTTTCAGAATTAGTTTCGAAGAGCAGAGTCATTTTTTAACTACAGATTGAACAGTCCACAAATAGGTGTCCCATTTCTAAAAAAACCAACAAACAACAAAATACAACCCCGGCACCTATTGAAATGAGCCGAAAGATTTGCCATAACATATAATACAAAAATTAATGAAAAGTAACACATGGCAAATGAAGCTTACGCTACTTCTTGTAAGCAGCCTTACAATTATGTCGATCATTACCATTTCTCCCGCTTTACCACAAATGGCAATTGAATTCGCGAATGTTGACAATGCGCCTTTTCTTGTAAAACTGGTACTGACAATCCCTGCTTTGATGATCGCAATCGTATCACCCGTTACGGGCCGTCTCATTGACCGCCATGGCAGGTTAAAAATATTACGGCTGTCGTTGGTACTCTATGCCGCGGCAGGATCGGCCGGATTTTATCTTCACAACATATACCAGATACTTATTTCGCGGGCCATACTTGGTATAGCGGTGGGCATGTCTATGACCATCGTGATTACACTTATTGCAGATTACTTTGAGGGCATGGAGCGCCAAAAATTTGTGGGCATACAAATAGCTTTTATGTCTATGGGAGGAATTATTTTTATCGGCCTGGGTGGCATACTTGCTGACCACGGCTGGCGCTTTCCCTTTCTTATATATTTGTCTTCCTTGTTGGTGCTTCCATTAAGCATACTGTTTTTACATGAGCCGGCTCCACTTAATAAAACAAACATTACCGGCCATCAAATAAAGGCACCCGGCATAATATGGATGCTGTTTTTTAATACCATGTTTATGTGGATACTTTTTTTCTTTATACCCGTACAAATCCCTTTTCACTTAAAAGGGATTGGGATTGACAAGAGTTCGTTAATTGGAGCGGCTATTGCCACCTCTACTTTATTTTCCGCCATATCTTCAATTTCATATTCAAAAATTAAAGCGCGGTTTGGTTTCCTTTCAATTTTTTCGTTTGGATACCTGCTAATGGCGGCGGGATTTGTTTGTATTTCTTTTTCACACACCTACCTTTTGGTTGTCATAGCTATGATGTTATCGGGCCTGGGTATGGGAATGATGATCCCTAATACCAATATGTGGGTAATGCGAATCGTTCCTGCTGAAATAAGAGGAAAAGAAATTGGAAAGCTTACTACCTTCTGGTTCCTGGGGCAGTTCCTCTCTCCCATTATTATTTTTCCACTTATAGCCAGGCTTCCCGTTTCCTCCGTATTTATGCTTGCCGCTTTATTTCTCTTAATATTGTCTATGACCTTCGTCGCCATTAAATTTAGCAATAAGGTAAATGTCGCAATAGAATAAGAAGTAGCAGAAATTGGTCAATAACTATACTGCTCAACGGATAAAAAAGTGACTTAAATTTTGGCGGGAGAAAATATTAAGCACTTCATTGGCAGTTGGTACGACTAAGCATTCCTTTATGTTTTAAGCGTTACCTACAGTGCAGGGGATTGCTTTCCCGAAAAAAATCGGGACAGGCTGTTCCCTGCCAATGACACATTTTTAGTCTGATTGATTTATGGTTCATCGTAATTAGACGTTCCTGCGATTTTTCACGAAAATACGCAAAGTAAAACCCACACAAAGGACGCAAAGAAAAATCTTTGATTCATACATATAAAAACACCTATACATCTTTGCGTGAAGCTCTTGGCGGCTTTGCGTGAAAATATGCCGACTTAAATCACTCGCGATGACGAGGCTTAATAGCCATCATTTTAAACCTTACTAAGTATAAACTACTTTGTCAACAGTAAGAATTAGCATATTCAATTATGAAGTAAAATTTTTTTTAAATAAAAAATAGATTAATTTTTCTTTTCTGATCTGGGAAATGATATGCAGAAAACCTGGCACGTTTCAACAACACCCATTTACCTCATCGAAAATATTCAGATTCCGTATTCTGAACCAGCTATTAAAATGAACTAAAGTTCATTTTCTTCAACTGAAAATGAATACAACAAATAATCCGCTATTCATGTATTGACCATAAGGCCTTTGATATCCTGTTATTCAAATGCTTTTTATTTAATGAGGTTCTCTTGTTATTAAAAAAGCAAACTGCTTTTAAAAACAACTAGATGAAATAATATGTCTCCTGGTATAGTATTAACAACCGTTGTTTTGCTTGTCGCGGCATTGTATGGCAATAAAACAAGACCATCGTTTCTCTTCCTGGCGGCTGTTTTTATTTTCCTGGTTTTTGGTATTTTGAAACCCATTGATATTTTAAAAGGATTTGCCAATAAGCAGGTTCTTGTAATCTTTTTGCTGCTTATACTTTCTGCAGGATTTAAAAAAGAATTCGGATATGCTTTTTTTAATCAACTCTTTAAACCCCATTTGAGGGAAAAGCAGTTTTTACTGCGTATGATGTTGTTTGTTTCTTCCTGCTCACCATTTATAAACAATACCCCGATTGTTGGCTTTATGATGCCGTATGTAAAAGATTGGGTGGAAAGTAAAGGGTGGCCTGCATCAAAATTCCTAATCCCCCTTTCATTTGCTACTGTTCTTGGAGGGATGATAACCGTAGTGGGTACGTCTACCAATCTTTTATTAAACGGTCTTATTGCCCAAACCGGATTAACTCCGTTACGTTACAAGGATTTTGTTTTTTTAGGATTGATAGTAACAGTATTGGGATTGATCTACATCTACACGATTGGCTATCGTTTATTGCCCGATAAGAAAAGCGCCACCAAAAACCTGGAAGAAAATTTAAATGAATACGTGGTGGAAACCCTGGTAGCGCGTCCATCAATCTTAATTGGGGAAAGTGTAAAAACAAATCTTCGTCATTTAAAAGACATTTACCTTTTTGAAATTGTACGCGATGGCAAATCTATCTTCCCGGTAACCCCGGAGGAAGTGGTTCAGGAAAATGACAGGCTATTTTTTTCGGGCCGGACAGAATCCATTGCCCAATTGGTAATAGACATTGAGGGGTTAACATTACCCAATACCACAACCCTTAACAAATACCGACACCACCATTGTTATGAAGCCATCATTCCCGCCACCTCAAGTTTGAACGGCAAACGGGTGAGGGATTCAAACTTCAGGCAGAAATACAATGCGTCCATCATAGCACTTCACCGCCAGGGAAAAAGAATAGCCGCCCCGGTTGGAGAAACCATTTTAAGCGTGGGTGATTTGGTCTTAATGTTAGGAGGTGATAAAATGCACGATCACCCATCGGATTTATTTGTGCTTAAGCGACATGATCTGCAATTTTTGAAAAGAAAAAAAACATTGCTGAATAAAGCTGCGGTATTTGGATCTTTAGTGCTCCTGGTATTGGGTATAACAAGAGTGATGGATCTTTTCTTAGCAACCTCACTGGCCATATTGGTGTTAATCTCCATCAAAACACTTCGGTTAAATGATCTAAAAAAAGCCTTTGATTTTGATTTGGCGGTATTGCTGATAGCATCGCTTGCAATAGGACTTGCCCTTGCGAATTCGGGTGCGGCTCAATGGGTAGCAACCGGCGTATTTAGTGTAAGCAATACTCACCCAATTGCCGCCATAATATTGTTGTTTGTGATGACTCTGTTTTTAACTGCAGTCCTCTCCAACCCGGCAACCATAGCCATTGTTTTTCCATTTGCCGTCTCCCTATCGCACCAATTACACATAAGCACTACACCAGTATTCGTGGCGATTGCTTTTGCGGCGTCATGCGATTTTATGACGCCAATCGGTTACCAATGCAACACAATGGTGTACGGCCCAGGCAACTATTCATTTACCGATTTTTTCAAAATAGGCTTTCCGCTTACCATAGTGTATTCAACGGCATGCATTGTTTTTATTTCATGGTATTACAATTTACAATTATGATCCAAACTATTTTTCCCTTCGATTCCAAAATAAGCAATGAGCAGCGCAAGACCGCGATGAAACAGGAGCCGCATCTTATTTGGCTTACCGGTTTGTCAGGCTCAGGTAAAACCACTATCGCTCTTCGCCTCGAACATTATTTTTTTAATAAGGGATTTAAAGTTTACATACTCGATGGTGATAACGTTAGAAATGGTCTTTGTAAGGACCTGGGTTTTTCGGAAGATGACCGTACCGAAAACCTGCGGAGAGTTGGTGAAGTAGCAAAGCTGATGCTGGATGCTGGCCTGGTAGTGATCAGTGCATTTATTTCGCCCAATACAGAAGACCGGCTTGCTATTAAAAACATTGTTGGTGAGCATCGTTTTTTTGAAGTGTATGTAAATTGCTCATTAGCCGTTTGTGAAGAGCGTGACGTAAAAGGTTTGTATGCCAAAGCCCGCAAGGGAATCATACCCAACTTTACGGGAATCAGCGCACCTTACGATCCTCCGGAATTGCCGAATATTGAATTAATGACCGCCGATGAAACAGTTGAAGAATCGGTGCTCAAGATTATTACATTGGTAGAGCCGGCGATCACCATTTGACTTAAAATGAAACTAACTTTAGAAATATGATAGATATACAGGAACTATTGATGGCTGCGAAAACGGCCGCCCTGCAAGCTGGTGAAGCCATTTTGGAAGTGTATCGCTCGGCAGACTTTGGAGTGGAACTTAAAAGCGATTGTTCGCCGCTTACACTGGCCGATAAGGCGGCACACAACATAATTAGCGCTCAATTGCAGCACACGGGTTTACCTATATTATCGGAAGAAGGAAGTACCGTTGATTTTAAAGAGCGGGAAAGCTGGGAGTATTTCTGGCTCATAGATCCGTTGGATGGAACTAAAGAGTTTATTAAAAGAACGGGAGAGTTTACAGTAAATATTGCCTTGATACATTTCAACATTCCCGTTGCAGGTGTTATTTACGCACCCTTTATCAATATGCTTTACTACGGTTCTAAAGAAACCGGTGTTTTTATGGAAGAGAATGAAAAGAAGACACAATTA
>JBBRCW010000280.1:0-9380 GCA_038204535.1 Chitinophagales bacterium
ATAAATGATCGCAGCGTATTTTCTCAGAACCCTGGATATGAATAATAAGGCAATGGCTTTAACTGAATGTCAACGCAAAATAAGGGTCTGAAATAATATTTTTAATAGCATTAGAATGGATAATAATTCGGGGCGGCGACAATTTTTGAAGATAACCGGCATTACTACTTTAGGGTTGCCCTTTATAAGCATAACTGATTTAAAAGCACAGGGAATTTCGATAGTTTCAGATACTGCTGATACCGTTGCAGGTTCGCCTTCAGTGATTTGGGCTATTAAGGAGTTAGAGCAATCGCTCAATTCCCATGGTATGACTGTCAAAAGATTTAAAAATCTTGAAGAGGCATCTGCCAGAGATCTGAACATTGCTGTTGGAGGTTCAGGTTCGTTAATGGTTTCGCGAATGCTTAAAGAGGTGAAAACAAAAATACCAGCAGTACCTGAAGCACTTGGTATAATTCCCCTGAGATTGTCTGGCAAACAGGTTTTGCTGGTCACCGCGAATGATGAAAGGGGAATGATATATGCGCTGCTTGAACTGGCAGATCGAATTCAAAATGAACCCAATACGTTAAATTCCCTGAACATTCAAAAAGCAATTATTGAACGGCCGGCCAATGAGGTGCGGAGCCTTACCCGTTTATTTACAAGTGAGATAGAAGATAAGCCCTGGTACAACGATAAAGATATGTGGCCTCAATATCTTACTATGTTATCCTCCCAGCGTTTTAACAGGTTTAATTTAGCATTCGGCATAGGCTATGATTTTTTAAGAAATGTTACAGACGGTTATTTTCTCTTTGCATATCCTTTCTTAATGCCTGTCCCGGGATACAATGTAAAAGCGAAAGGACTACCTGATGCAGAACGTGATAATAACCTTCGAATGCTGCAATACATAAGTGAGCAAACTGTTGCACGGGGCATGCAGTTTCAGTTAGGCTTATGGATGCATGGATACGAATGGTTAGACAGTCCTAATCCTAATTATACGATTGAAGGAATTACCAAAGAGAATCACGGACCCTATTGCCGCGATGCTGTACGTGCACTTTTAAAAGCTTGCCCTGCCATTAGTGGTGTAACGTTTCGGGTACATGGAGAAAGTGGTGTGAACGAAGGCAGTTATGAATTTTGGAAGACGGTATTTGAAGGGGTAGCCACCTGTGGCCGCAAGGTTGAGATTGACATGCATTCAAAAGGCATGGACCAGACGATGATAGATTCAGCAGTTGCAACAAAAATGCCTGTGGTTATCTCGCCAAAATACTGGGCCGAGCACATGGGTATGCCTTACCACCAGGCAGACATTCGTGAACTGGAAGTTCCGAAGCCCGATAAGAAAACATCTGTCTTAATGAATTTGAGCGAAGGCTCCCGCAGTTTTCTCCGCTATGGTTATGGCGACCTTTTAAAGGAAGACCGTCCGTATAAAGTCATTCACCGGATATGGCCGGGCACGCAACGCCTCTTGTTATGGGGCGATCCGGTAACGGCGGCTGCACATGCAAGGGCATTCAGTTTTTGCGGCAGTGCAGGTGTTGAGCTAATGGAGCCACTATCATTTAAAGGCCGCAGAGGGTCCGGTATCGCAGGTGACCGCTGCGGTTATGCAGATGCATCATTAAAGCCACGGTGGGATTGGGAAAAGTATCTGTACACGCTTAGGGTATTCGGACGATTGCAATACAATCCCGATACTGATCCGGATGTATGGCGGCGATTTTTGCGCAAACAATTCGGCGCAGGTGCATCATCTGTGGAATTGGCTTTGGCAAACGCTACCCGAATTCTTCCCATTGTATTAACTGCTCACGGAACCTCTGCCGGAAACAATACTTACTGGCCCGAGATCTATACCAATCATCCCATAGCCGATGCAAATATTAAGCATCCGTATTCAGATAGTCCGTCACCGAAAATGTTTGGCAATGTTAGTCCTCTTGACCCGCAACTTTTCTTGCGTATAAATGATTTTGCCGTTGAATTGATAAAGGGTGAGCGTAGTGGAAAGTACACACCAATTGAAACCGCACAATGGATAGAAGACTATGCCGATGCGGCCGCAAAACACCTGCAGCAGGCAGAAGCGAAAGCAGAAGGCCCAACAAAACCTGAGTTCCGCAGAATGGTTTTGGACGTCTCAATACAAGCAGACTTAGGCCGTTTCTTTGGAGCCAAATTTAGAGCAGGCGTTCTATATGGAATTTTTGAGCTAAGCGGTGACCGGAATGCACTGGAAGAATCGCTAAAAGCTTATCGCAGGGCCCGCAACTATTGGTCTACATTAGCCAATCGTGCTAAAGGAGCTTATAAGTCAGATATAACTGTTGGTGAAAGAGAACATCTTAGGGGACACTGGCTCGACCGACTTCCGGCGATGGATGCTGACATCGCCTTTATTGCAAAAAAGCTTGAAGAAGCAGCCGGAGTTGCTGCACAGCGAGACCGCATTAAGTTGGCTGTGCAGGAAGCATTGGGCAGACCCAAGCGAATGAGTATGGCTTGTCAACATAATCAACCCGAAACATTTACTGCCGGGCAGGCTCTTAACCTTGAAATATTGCCTGAAAAAATGCCAAAATCTGTGCGTCTATATTACCGTCATGTTAACCAGGGCGAGCGTTATCAATCGGCAGATATGCAAATGGCAGGCAAGCATTATAAAGCTACCATCCCTATAGATTATACCAACTCAAAATATCCACTTGAATATTATTTTGAATTGAGAGAAGGTCCTGAAACTGCATGGTTGTACCCGGGGTTCAATAAAGATTTGTCAAACCAGCCATACTTTGTTGTGCGGCAGGCATAAAGTTTAGAGGCTGGTGGAAAGACTGTTGCAAAACACAGGAATAGCTGATTTAGCGGCATTTTTAAAATCATTTTTATAATGAGAATTACAGGGTTGTTGTTTATTATTTTTTTTACCGGCCTTCCTCATTGGGCTGTTTCGCAGAGCGTGAACTTACTCTTTGACACATCTTTACCTCAAACCATTTATGCTGCCGGGCAGGTAAAGAAATCTCTCTTAAAACACGGTTATTACCTTAAAGAAGAAGCTGATTATTCAATAAACTTAACGGTTGATGCAGTCAATTTAAAAAGCGAGGCATTCTCAATAATTTCTGATAACAAAAAGATTACGGTTACAGGTGGTGATGCAAGAGGTCTTATCTATGGCAGTTTTTCATTAGTTGAAGACTTCAATAATGGTATTCCGCTTGACAAAATCATAGCAAGAAGTGAAAGCCCGCATTTGCCTTTTCGTGCAATAAAATTCAATCTTCCCTGGGATGCTTACCGCGAAGGTTATGCAATGGAACTTCATACGCAGACATGCCAGGATGTAGATTTTTGGAAAGCGTTTTTGGATATGATGGCCGAAAACCGTTTCAACGCATTAACGCTTTGGAATTTGCATCCGTTTACCAACATGATTAAACCAAAAAATTTCCCTGAAGCAAGCTCTTTTACTGGCAATGAAATGAAGGAGTGGAAGGACCTCTATCATCGTATTTTTAGAATGGCCAAAGAACGTGGCATTGATACCTACATCGTTAATTGGAATATTTTTATAAGTCCCGGATTTTCTAAAGCGCACAGTGTAGCCATGAACAACCTGCAAACCCGGATACACTATGGAAACGGAGATACTTCAGAAATTGTAAAACGTTATACCCGGGAGTGTGTTACGCAGGTATTGGAGGAATATCCAGACTTGAGTGGAATAGGATTTACGCTGGGAGAATTTATGGGGGGAATGACACCACGCCAACGGCAGGATTGGATTAATGAAACAGTCATAGCAGGAATGCGTGCAGCCAAACGCAAATCAAAACTTATATTCCGCGTCCCTCTTTCAGCTAATGAGGGCTCCGGCGGTTCTACCAATGTTGAAACAGAATTATTAACCCGGAAGGACATAGATAGTTATGACTTTACAGATGGCCCTATATGGGCGGAAATAAAATTTAACTGGTCTCATGCTCATTCATCCACCGAATTAATAAAAGTACACGGAGGCAAGCTGAATGACACTTATTTTAAACCTGAACCTAAAAATTACAAAATAGCATGGATGGCCCGCAACGAAGATTTCTTTTGTCTTCGCTGGGGTGTTCCCGGCTTTATCCGCGAACATATCAACAAGAATTCTCAAAGTTTTGTAGGTGGTTATTTTGTTGGTTCCGAAGGCTATATTCCTGCAAAGGATTACTTCACCAAAACCGGTACTGCTGTTGATTGGAAATATGCTTTTGAACGTCAATGGTTATTTTATAAATTATGGGGCAGGTTATTGTACAATCCTGCTACCAATGATGATGTATTCAAAGCCGCCTTTATTCAACGGTATGGAAAACAATCGGCGCCCCTGTTAAATGCGTATGCACTTGCCGGAACAGTACCCTTGCACCTGGCTTCTTCTTTCGATTTTTCCTGGGATTTTTCTCTTTACAGCGAAGGTTTTATGGCCATGAATAAACAAAGCATGGATTATATTTCGGTTGACAGGCAAATCACACAACCACCCGCTGATACTAATTATGTTTCTGTTAGTGATTATGTCAAAACACTTTCAACAGGTGGTTCATTTAGTAAGAATAAAATTACCCCACCAGTTCTTGCAGGTATGCTTGAGCAGGATTGCCGTATCGCATTAAACCTGGTAAAAAGCATTAAAATGGTTAACAGCGCTTCACTGATGTATGAAGTGGCAGATGTAAAAGCATGGGCAAACCTGGGATTGTATTTTGCCGAAAAGCTAAACGGGGCTGTGGCTTTGCATACGTATCGTGTAAAGGGTGGAGAAGCCAATAAGCAAAAGGCTGTAAAGCACCTTGAGAAATCCCTGCACTATTGGGATGCAGTAGTTGCTATCACCCGCCCCATTTACAACGACATGCCGTTAGCCGCTTATAATTATCCGCACAAAGGCAGCCTGGATGGTGTTGATGTTAATCGCCGTTTTCATTGGGAAAAGCTAAGGCCGGAAGTAGCGAGGGATGTTGTAATTGCGAAGGATGCGCTGGCTATTTCAGTTAAATTAGATAATAACTAAAATAATATCTATAAAGAAATATAAAACACTAATGTCAATAACTTAAGATAATGAGGGTACTTCCCGTCATTGCGAGGAGGAACGACGAAGCAATCTGCTCTATCAATGAACCTGTTTCCTATTTGGGAAGCGGATTGCTTCGTTCCTCGCAATGACGTGAAGATTGTGCGTTTTTTACAGCCTTAGCTTAAGTTAATGACATTGTATAAAACATAGTTTATAATCACCGGTCTAAAAATTCAGTTAACTATCAAATTGTTTTACATGAAAAAAATGCTTCCTCTCAAAAGTCGCTCCATACTTCATTCAGTATTATTTATGCTGATATGTTTATATTCTTTTACCGCCATCGGCCAGCCTCAACTATCGGTCGTAACCGACAAATCTCCAGGGGTTTCAGTTAACAATGGTCTGAGTAAATTAATGGATGCACTCAATGCAAAGAATATAAAATTTGAAAAAGTAAATTCTGTTAACGAAGCAAAAGGTAATACGATAATTGTCGCAGGATTATCCACTGGAAATGGCGTGGCTGCCAACTTGTTGAAAACTGCTAAAAGAAGTATTCCCGCAGCAGCGGAAGCACTTACCATCTGGAAGACGGAATTTAAAAAGAAGCCGGTTTGGGTACTGAGTGGTTCTGATGACAGGGGTTTGATGTATGCCCTTTTAGATGTAGCAGACAGGGTTAGCTGGAGTGCTGATGCAAAATCGCCATTAAGCGAAGTAAAAGAAATAACTGAAAAGCCGGATGCAAAGGAGCGGGCGGTTTCTATTTATACAATGAACCGTGCTTATTGGGAAACCAGGTTTTATGACGAGGCTTACTGGGCCAAGTACCTTGATGTGCTGGCTAAAAATAGGTTTAACTCACTTGTCGTCATTTTTGGTTACGAAAATGGAGGCTTCCTTGCCCCTAGTTATCCTTACTTTTTTGATGTGGAAGGTTATCCCGGCGTGCGGATGGTAGGTCTTTCAGCTTCAGAACAGCAGCGTAACCTCAATGCCATGAATCGTTTAATTGATATGTGCCATGAGCGGGGTATACGATTTACCGCTGGTATCTGGGACCACATTTACAGGGGTGGCGTACAGGGTGGAGGTATTCCGGGAACAAAAGAAGCTTCTGATAAGCCTGTGCCCGGACTGGTATGGGGGGTGAATGCTGATAATCTCATTAGTTACAATAAAACAGCTCTTGCAAAGTTTGTAAAAGTGGTTCCTAAGCTGGATGCAATTCAATTTAGAATGCACAACGAATCTGGCTTAAAAGAAGATGAGCAGGACGCTTTCTGGTCTGATGTTTTTAAAATGTTGAAATCAACCGTACCTAACTTACATCTGGATTTGCGTGCTAAAGAGTTGCCAGAGTCGGTAATTAAAAGTGCCATTGACATAGGTGTTCCTTTCAGAATTACCACAAAATACTGGATGGAACAAATGGGGCTTCCATTCCATCCTACCGCCATCAATCCTGAAAAAAGTGCCCGTCGGCACACCTACAGCGACATGTTGCGTTACCCACAGCAATATAAAATGTTATGGAGGTTATGGAATGGCGGAACTTCGCGCATACTCTTGTGGGGAGATCCTGAATATGCCCGCCGTTTTACAGAGAGTACTCATCTCTATGATGGTGATGGCTTTGAGGTAAACGAACCGTTAGCAACAAAAATGGAGGCGCAGCCTCATGATGCAAAACCCTTTGATTTATTAAAACCTCCTTATCGGTATTATGATTATGAGTTTGAAAGATACTGGCACTTTTTTCAAACATTTGGCCGCATTGGATACAATCCCCAAACATCACCTTTGGTTTGGAAAAACGAATTTGAAAAAAGATTTGGCAAACAGGCTGCACCATTTGTAGAGGAGGCACTTCATAAAGCCAGTTGGGTTTTGCCCCGCATCATCGCATCATCTTATCCTTACAGCCTTTTTCCTACAACAAGAGGATGGGCTGAAAAACAACACCTTGGTGACCTGCCTTCTTTTGCAAAAGCCCGGTTAACAGACCTGCAGCAATTTTTGAATTTTAATGAAGAAGCCAAAATGCTTTTAGAAGGCGGCGAGACAGTCAAGGTGCGCCCCTCGACCAACAGTTTGTGGTTTCTGAAAACTTCTGATGATATCAATGATTATATAAAAAAAGCTGAAGCAACCATTGGCAATAACAGGAATAAAGAATTCAATTCAACAATCGTTGACCTTAAAATTCTATCCAACCTGGCTCTTTACCATTCAAGACGCATACCTGCTGCTGTTAGTTATTCATTATTCGAGCAGTCAAATGATATTTCGGCATTAGCCGATGCCATTGCTTATGAAAAAAGTGCCATTGACGCCTGGCGGCAAATTGTAGCCGCTGCCGGAGACGTGTACGCAGATAACTTAATGATGGGTGTTTGCGTTGCAGACCTTTGTGGAAACTGGAAAGATGAACTGGTTTCTTTAGAAAAAGGACTGGTAAGCCTTGAACAAAAAAGAAAGTCCTTTAAACCAGTCGGCACAGTTAAGCAAGCTCCTCATTATACAGTTGTACCCGATATTAATTATGACAAACAATTCAGCATTATTCATCAACCCGTTATCAGCGCTCCGGCTGGCCAACCTATTACCATCAAAGTAAAGGTAAGCGCACCCGCAGGCGTAAAATGGGTTCGCCTTCGCTACCGCGATGTCAACCAGGAAGAGGATTACCAAACCATGCCATTGCTTGCCACCGGCGAAAAAGACACTTACCAGGCTGTTGTGCCTGCCAATCAAATCAATCCCAAATGGGACTTTATGTATTATTTACAGGTGATGGATAACAAAAGCAATGGAAGAATTTATCCTGATTTGAATAAAGAGACTCCGTATATCATTACAAAATTGAACCGGTAAAATTCCTCGTATGAATTCAATATTTAAAATTCCTTTTAATTGTGGCAGCTTCACATCTCAAAGCAAAAAAGCTTTTAAAGGGCTACTGTTTTTTGCCTGGTTAATTTCTGTTTCCAATGTATTGCATGCGCAACAGACACAGAAGGAATGGACAGATACCTCGTTTCCATCGTACATCACACGGTTGAATTATTATGGCGAAAGACCAGACTGGTCACCCGATGGGAAAAAAGTTTTATTTGTAGCCAGATCATTTGGAGATGTGTATGAAATGGATATAGCCACCCAAATCGTCCGGCCTTTAACGCACCATTATTACCACGGAGGGTATCTGCGAGCCTTATATCTCAGTAATGGCGATATAGCCCTTATTGGTCCAAAAACTTTTCCTTCTGAGAACTGGAAGGAAGCGAGGTTTAAACTTTCAGAGCTATGGATATTGGACAAAAAGCTTCAAACCCCTCCTGTTCGTATGGGGGAGTATGTGTGGGAAGGCCCTGCTGTGTCGAGAACTCAGTTGAAAATTGCATGGTCGGAACATCATGGTACTTACCCCGACCAAAAAAGGTATTGGCAGATGTGGGTCGCCGATATTGATTACTCCTCCGGTACACCTGCCCTTAAGAACCAACGGGTAGTAATGGATAATTCAAACGGTATCGTAAAAGGAGCAGTACTGGAACCTCAAAATTTCAGGCCCGGAAATGAAGATGAGCTTACGGTGCAGTCAAGCGGACAAGGAGTCGGCAACAATAGTACGGAAGTGCTTGGGCTAAATATGAAAACCGGTAAGTTAACTAACTATTCAAGATCACGGGGCTCATATAATGAACCAGAAGGCATTTTTCCGGATGGCCAGTATACTTTAGTAGAATCGAGCAGGCATCGAACTACTGAAAGCACTGCAAGAAATATAGATCTCTATAAGTTAAAACTCGACAGCAGTTCTAAGTGGGAACGGATCACGCATTTTAATGAAGGTGGAAAATTCAAGGCAACTAATCCGGTGGTAAGCAACGATGGAAAATTTATGGCTTTTATGGTTGCCAGGTGTGATGAAATGGCCGGAATAGGACACGGAGTCTACATACTGGATTTTGAGGAATTCGAAAAGGTCGCCAATAAAAGGAATTCGAAAAAGTAAACGGGATGTTGCAGCGGGCAAGTGGGGTAGTGCAGATGATTAACATTGGTTTGTATCAAAGCTTTCTTCCAAATGAACATGGTTTTTAGTATCTACGGAAGGAGCCTTCGGGAATTAACAGAGAATAACAAATAAAGCAATTGTAATGTTACCGGAAAAAAGTCTATTAAATATTAATCCTTTTACTAATCAGTCAATTATTAAATTATGAGATCTATTGTCGCTATCCTACTGTTTATGCTGCCTTTTTTGGCTTTTGCACAACAACTAAAGCAAAGGAAATCAGGA
>JBBRCW010000281.1:0-9341 GCA_038204535.1 Chitinophagales bacterium
GTTTCGGCCATCAGTTATTCGACGATTTCTTAATAAACCGTTCCAGGTGCAGCGCACCTAAATATTTGTAGCAACCGAAAAAAATAAGCTTTACGCAAGGTGCGGCGCACCGAAATATCTGAAAAACACCATGTGATGTAACCGTTGGCCGCTCACAGGATTTATATTTCGGTGCGCTGCACCTTCTAAGTTTCCTCTACTATTTTATTCTACAAATATTAGCGGTGCGCTGCACCTCAAAATTTCCTAATGCCAAAAAGCAGGATAATTGGCGACAAAAATTTTTGGCAGTAAAGAGGTTTCATCATTTTATCCGACGCAGCACACCGGAATATCCAATCAACAAATAAAGTTGAAGCCATCTGTTATTCGAATATATTTTAGTGAACGGTTCCAGGTGCAGAGCACCTCAATATTTGTAGCAACCGAAAAAGATAAGCTTTACGCAAGGTGCATCGCACCGAAATATCTGAAAAACACCATGTGATGTAACCGTTGGCCGCTCACAGGATTTATATTTCGGTGCGCTGCACCTTCTAAGTTTGCTCTACTAATTTATTCTACAAATACTAGCGGTGCGCTGCACCTCAAAATTTCCTAATGCCAAAAAGCAGGATAATTGGCGACAAAAATTTTTGGCAGTAAAGAGGTTTCATCATTTTATCCGACGCAGCACACAGGAATATCCAATCAACATAATAGTGTTTCGGCCATCAGTTATTCGACGATTTCTTAATAAACCGTTCCAGGTGCAGCGCACCTAAATATTTGTAGCAACCGAAAAGATTAAGTTATTTTCGAGGTACAGCATACCGGAATATTTGTGGCTGTGTAATTTCTCAAAAGCCATCATATTTTATCACCACAAAAACCCTCCTGCTGTTTTAACATCCTTTCTTTAAATGAAAACAGACATTTGCGCGGTTAAAATCATTTCTTATATCAGGAATTTTTCCTTTATACTTCTTTAATGGTTGCAAGATTTATACTTAGTTTATTATTGGCTATACCTGTCGGCCTGATCGCGCAGCAGCAGTTGCACATTCCCCGCAATATACAACAGGCCTACACGCAGCAAACCCGGTCCGAAACAGGGTTGCCCGGCAAAAACTATTGGCAAAATACCGCATCCTATAATTTGCAGGTACAATTCGATCCGTTAAGCAGGTACCTGCAGGGCACCGAAGAGATCACCTATCAGAATAACAGTCCCGACACGCTGAATGTCCTCTGGTTTAAACTGTACCCCAATTTGTACAAAAAGGGAACACCAGTGCTGGTCAACATTGCAGTCGAAGACCTGAGCGACGGCCTGGTAATAGATACCATTTCCATCGAAGGCAAAACTGGAATGGTGCCTAAAACAGATGGCACCAACATGACGGCGTCAATTGATCCGCTATTGCCAGGCAAGTCAATACACCTTAGCATCCATTACCATTACATCCTAAATAAGGGATCGCATAACCGCACCGGCGAAATTGACCTGGGCGCTGATTTTATCGCCTACTTTTTTCCGCGTATTGCTGTGTATGACGATGTTGATGGCTGGAATAAAAACCCTTACCTGGGCCCGCAGGAGTTTTACAATGATTTCTGCCAATTCGATGTAAACATTTCGGTGCCCAGGGGCTTTGCGGTATGGGCAACCGGCGATCTTAAAAATGGAGACCAGGCATTAGATCCGCATATCTATGAGCGGCTGCAATATGCCGAAACACATGATGTTATTACAAACGTGATCGATTCTGCTGATCTTGCAAACGCTGCTGTCACAGCTAACAAGCCTACAAATACGTGGCATTTTACTGCTGATAATGTAACCGATTTTGCCTTTGCCGTAAGCGATCATTACCTGTGGAAATCAACCAGCCTGGTAGTTGACCCCGCAACCAATCGCCGAACCAGGGTGGATGTTGCTTTCAACCCTATACACAGCGATTTTTACGAAGTGATCGATTTTGCCCGAAAGACGGTGGAAAGTATGAGCTATCGTTTTCCTGCATGGCCTTTCCCCTACCCGCACATTACCGTTTTTGATGGCCTCGATCAAATGGAGTATCCTATGATGGTAAACGACAACCCGCTCGACAACCGGACTGATGCTATCACGCTGACCGATCATGAAATTTTTCATACCATTTTTCCCTTTTACATGGGCATAAACGAAACAAAATATGGCTGGATGGATGAAGGCTGGGCAACCATGGGCGAATGGCTTATTTCGCCCATGATAGACCCTTCCATTGAAGATGATTATGGCGTAAAGCCTTATGAAAAAGCAGCCGGAAAAGAAATTGACCTGCCCATACATACACTAACCACTCAAACATTTGGGGAAGCATTGTTTTTAAATTCGTACCCGAAACCCGCCCTCGGTTACCTATATATAAAAGATTTATTGGGCGATAGTCTTTTTAAAAAAGCACTTCACTATTACATTGAACAATGGCACGGTAAACACCCCATTCCATACGATTTTTTTAATTGTATAAATGTGGGCTCGGGCCAAAACCTCAACTGGTTCTTTAAGAAATGGTTTTTTGATAGCGGCGTGCCTGACCTGGCGATACAGCAGGTGAAAAAGAGAAAAAATAATTATTCCGTAGAAATCTCTTCGCCGGGTTCAAAGCCGGTTCCTATAGATTTGGTGGTGCATTATATTGATGGCAGCCACCAAACAATCCACCGGAATATATCGTGCTGGCAACAGGGAAATACGAGCGTTACGGTATCGTTTAACCCGGAAATGCGTGTTAAGAAATTTACATTGGGCAGTACGTATATTCCCGACACCAACAGGCAAAACAACACCTATATAGTGGAATGATGTTGCGACAAATGCCTGCAGATGGAAGGCCTGTTCTGCTGCTTAATATCATTATGAAAAATTAACGTCAGCAATACTTGCCAAATGATTTTATTACATTGGGCAGGATTTTTCATTTTAATAAATATATCATGTCGCATTTATTTAGTCCGCTTCAAATAAAGGGAATTGAACTAAAAAACCGGATCGCCGTTTCGCCCATGTGCCAATACTCAGCCGAAGATGGTTTTGCCAACGACTGGCACCTGGTACACCTGGGCAGCCGCGCCGTTGGCGGTGCAGGCCTTGTTATGACCGAAGCAACAGCGGTTTCTCCGGAAGGCCGTATTTCGCCGCAGGACCTGGGAATTTGGAAAGATGAACACATTGATTTCTTACAACGAATTACATCATTCATTCATGCTCAGGGCGCGATTGCAGGCATTCAATTGGCACATGCAGGGCGTAAAGCAAGCCATCAGTCACCCTGGACAGGCGGGGCGTTAATTTTACCGGAAGAAGGCGGATGGAAGACAATTGGGCCAAGCGCTATCCCATTTTCAAATACATTTGATACGCCTGTTGAAATGTCGATAGATGATATTGAACGATCCATCGCCAATTTTGCGGAGGCCACCAAAAGAGCAGTTAAAGCCGGGTTCAGAGTGATTGAAATTCATGGAGCGCATGGATATCTTATCAACGAATTTTTGTCGCCTCTAAGTAATCATCGCAGCGATGAATATGGAGGAAGCTTCGACAATCGAATGCGTTATTTATTGCGGGTTACAGAAGTTATTCAAGCGCATTGGCAGGCTGAATATCCCTTATTTCTGCGGATTTCAGCCTCCGATTGGGTAGAGGGCGGCTGGAAGATCGACGATTCAGTCAGGCTTGCCACAGTAATGAAAGAAAAAGGAATTGATCTTATAGATTGCTCCTCGGGTGGTACGGCATCCCACCAGGTGATACCAGCAAAGCCAGGCTACCAGGTGCCTTTTTCGGAAGAGGTAAGAAAAAAAACCGGCATACTAACCGGCGCAGTGGGTATTATTATTGAACCTCACCAGGCAAATGAAATCATTACGTCGGGGCAGGCAGACATTGTGCTGATGGCCAGGGAAATGTTGCGAGATCCATACTTTGCTTATAGAGCAGCTTATGAGCTTGAAGCTGACGTTGAATGGCCCGACCAATACCTAAGAGCAAAGCGTGTAAAGCACTAATGCCGGATATTATACAAATTGCACTAAAAGCAAAGCGGCCGTTTAAATGTCAAACGGCCGCTTTGTTTTCTATTGTACCAGTTAGCTGTTCAGCAAACTGTTTGTCTTTTAAATCCCCATTATTGCGGAGTCTCCAGCAGTTTAAAGAACTGGTCTAACTGCGGTAATATCACGATACGTGTACGACGGTTTGCCGCTTTACCTTCCACGGTGTCGTTGGTTTGAAGCGGAATGTATTCGCCCCGTCCACCTGCAGTCATACGCTTAGGTTCTATGTTGTATTGGTTCTGTAAAATCCGTACAACAGATGTAGCTCTTTTAGCGCTTAAATCCCAGTTATCCAAAATAAAGTTGTTTTTAATAGGCACATTATCTGTATGTCCTTCCACCAAAAATTCAATATCGGGTTTGCTGTTCAGCACCTGGGCTACTTTACCCAAAACTACTTTTGCCTGGTCGGTTACATCGTAGCTGCCGCTTTTAAACAATAACTTGTCAGAAATTGAGATATAAACAGCGCTCTTATCTACTTTTATCTCGATATCTGTATCATTAATATCGCTCAATGCGCTTTTAAGATTCATTACCAATGCCATATTCAGGCTGTCTTTACGAGCCATGGCGCGTTGTATGTCTTGAATGTAAGCATCTTTAGAACCGATATTATCCAGCGATTTCTTGATACTTTCGGCCTGCGTTCCGCTAATAACCGAAAGGTCTTTTAACTGGCTTACAAAGGTGTTGTTGTTTTCTTTTAAGAATGCGATCTGTTTGTTCAGAGCATCGATCTCGTTCATTAACTGCGTACGTCTGCGGGCAGCATCCTCAGCTTCCTGTTTACATTTCTCAAGGTCTTTCTGAGTTGAGATATAGAAGCCGTTCAATTCGTCGAACTTAGCTTGCTGCAGTAATAATTTCTTTTTACCCGCACACGAAGCCAGGCTGGCAACCATAATTACGGCAAAAACAATCTTTGTAATTTTCATATCATTTCTTTTTTTTCAAATAAATAATGTCTATCAATTAAATGCTAACCAAATATGACCATTGCGCCAAAGATAGGGCAGCATATAATATTATTATGCCCATTATCTAAAAATTTCGTTAACATCTGACAAGAAAATCCACTCAAACATATAAACAAAAACCAGCCTGCAAGTTTGAAAAAAAACAAAAACAGAAAGGGAAACTAAAATTCCATGATCTCTATTTTTCTAAAATCCATAGGGTGGCTGTTGGATTGTATGGAGATATATCCGCTGGTTACTTTATCATTTCCATCAACAATAAATTGCCTGCCCAGCGCGTGTGCCGGGTCATACCGTGGGTTGGTAAACCGTATCACTTCTTCGCCATTTACATATTGGGTTACGATTTCGTTCTTTACTTCTATTTCAGCTGTTACCCATTCATCGCCATGGATCGTTCTCTTAACCAAAGGAGGTGTACAATACGATGAATTTCTTTTTCCATCAATCAAAATGTAAATGCCAGAGGCGCATATCTCACCGGTGGGCCGGTCTTTTGTACCATCTCCTCCATGCAGGTTAAACTCAAGGCAAACAGGAAAAGGCTGGTCGAGGCCAATAGTGGAAGGTGCCTGGCAATGGTATTGAACACCCCCATCCCTAAAACCCCACGATGGTGCTCCAGGCGCAGTATTGCCCACAAACCGGTATTCGAACTTCAGCCGATAGTTGGTAAATTTTTTTTCAAAATACAAGGCGCCGAATTTATTATTGAAGCTGTCGTATTGATCGTACCGGGTGCTGAGTATGCCATCCCTGACCCTGAAGGTATTTGCATAATTGGTTCCCAAGGGTAAGCCGGCTATCTTAGGCAACCAACCATCAAGATTTTTACCGTTAAAAAGCGGCAACCACTTATTGGCAGCTACTTTGCCTGCCGGGTAATTTTTTGAATGACAATTTAAAAAGAGAAAGGGTAAAAAAAGCACGAACCGCCAATATTTCATAAATGCAATTTACAAAGAAAAATAGTGTAAATCCGTACATGGCCAGAGAAGATGATTTAGCCAGGGGAATAGATAACCTATGTTAGTTTTAAAAATAAAATTTTCTATTTGCCGCGGATCAAAGGAGGTGTTTCATCAGGCTAAATGAAAATTTATGCTGGGTCAGCTTTTCAAACTCGCCCCTTTCGCCCGAATTCCAAAGTGATCTCATATTAGTGGAATTAAACACCAGGTCGTCTGGGTTCTCTTTATACTTGTCCATGGGAATATAATAGGTGTTTACGGTTATAATTTGATCGTCTTTAAAAGCAGCATCTTGTAACGTCAGCAGCTGTTGGCTGAATTTTGCCAATAACTGGCCAATGAAAATATTGTCGTGCTGAATCTGCTTCTTCCAAAAATCAACTACTCTAATAAGATTTTTGAGCATGCCGCCAGGCTCATAATCGATGTCTAAAGTTGATTCTTCCGGAGTGTTTACAACAATATCGATATTGCTGATTTGTTTGTGAATAGCAAATTCAAGCGCTTTTACAATGGGCACCGTTACCATTACGCCGCCATCAACAAAGCTGCCCCTGGGTTTAAACCTATCTTTAACAAATGTCATCAATAAAGGCTGGTTAGATGATGCCCAGATTTTATCGACCATTTCATTCCAGTCAGCGGCCTCATTCGAAAAAAAATATTCAACTTTTCCATTCTTATAATTGAGCGTGCATGCATTAAACACCAGTTCAGGATCTGCTTTTATTATTTTATCAAATACATCAGCAGTAAAATATTTGCAAATAAGCCGCCTCAGATTATTGGTTTCTCCAAAGGTTTGCTTACCCGTAATGAGCCGCCAGAGTACCCTCCAGGTTATCAGATCCCCATTTGGTTTAAAAGGGTTAACATCAAATATATCTTTTTGCCCAATGGTGGTGTATGCTTCCTTTAAAGTATCGAACTCGTTCAGTAAAATCAACGGAGCCATCAGGCTGCCTGTACTCGTTCCCCATACAAACCTGTAAGGCATCTTGTTTTGTTTGGTTAAATACTTTACAAATCCGCCTGCCCACGCACCCCTCGATCCGCCACCGCCGATCACTAAGAGTCTTTCGGGATTTCCGTTGGTTTGAACGCTATCCATAAAAATTAATTTTAAGAATGAATAATAGATCGATTAAAAACTGCCAGGTGATGGGCCGGAAAAATATTAGACGTATCACCTTTGCCAAAAGAAGTATCTGCAAAGAAATATATATTTTTCATCAAATCAAATACGCCCCGGTGGATATAACTATGCCCATTTACAGAATACCCGTAAACACTGCAACTTGCCATAAAAGATTCTATGATTAATAAAATGTCGGGCGCCTCGGCTGAAACCTATTTGAATTGATTTATCGTGCTGCTTCAACTAAAAGGAATGTTTGTTTGTAGCTTTAAAAAAACATCTATCATGAAGCAGTTAATGCTACTTATCATTCTTAATATATGGATACAAAATTCATTCAGCCAGTTTTTTGCAAAAGATAATGGCCTGGCGCATACCTTCTCGATACTTGCAAGGGATGCACAGACAGGCGAGATGGCTGTTGGGGTGCAGAGCCACTGGTTTAGCGTTGGCACCGCGGTTAGCTGGGGACAAGCAGGTGTTGGCGTAGTAGCTACCCAAAGCTTTGTAAATAAAAGTTATGGCATAAAAGGACTTGAGTTAATGAAAGCCGGAAAAACAGCCACGCAGGCATTAGAAGAACTGCAGGCTGCTGACGAAGGTCGGGAAGTTAGACAGGTGGCTATGCTGGATGCTAATGGAAACATCAACAGCTTTACCGGCAAGAACTGTATTGATTTTGCCGGAAATATTATTGGGAAGGATTATTCAGTACAAAGCAACATGATGCTGAATAATACCGTAAACAAGGCTATGGCCAATGCCTTTGAAAGCAGCACTGGCAAGCCCCTTGCCGAAAGAGTATTACTTGCCATGCAGGCGGCACAGCAAGCCGGCGGCGACATAAGGGGCAAGCAATCCGCGGCCATTTTGGTGGTGGCTGGCAAAGCAACCGACCAACCCTGGAACGACCGGCTCATAGATTTAAGAGTGGACGACAACGAAACACCGTTGGTGGAATTAGACCGGCTTTTACGCTTGTTTCGTGCCTACCAGCACATGGACCTGGGCGACCTGGCTACTGAAAAAAATAATATGGAACTGGCAATGCAGGAGTACAGCGCTGCTATGAAAATGTTTCCCCGCAACCTTGAAATGAAATACTGGACGGCCATTACACTCGCCAATAATAAAAAAGTAAAGGAGGCTACCGTTATGCTGCTAAAAATTTATAAAGAAGACCCCAACTGGCGCGAACTGACCCGGCGTTTACCCAAAGTAAACCTGTTAACTGTAAGTGATGATGAACTAAAAATGTTGCTGCATTAATTGATCAGACAAACTTTGAGACTTATACTGCTCATTAAATAAAAAAGTCACTTAAATTTTGGCGGACGAAAATATTATGCAAGTCATTGGCAGGAGGTACGACTAAGCGATCCTTTATGTTTTAAGCGAGTTTTCATCAATGCATGGGATTGCTTTTATGTAAAGAAAGACTTTAAAATAATAGGTGAGGATAATGGCGATTTGCAACAGACTTGTAAAGTTGCCCCTCCTTTTCAAGGAGGGGACCGATTTTATGCGAAGCATAAAATCAGGGGTGGTTAAACTCCGCTTTAATTTTTTCTATCTCCCATGCGATACCTTCAAACGCTCACTTGTTTTCGAAGCGCAGCAGTTGTATTTCTATACTTTTTAAATAGTTTTCTTCAATACGATCTTTCTTATTGCCCGGTTCCCAAAATGATCTTCACCATACAATTCAATCACTAACTTTTAAGATGGGCAATAGATGACTGCAATAAAATTTCCGAGGCTAGGCTGATGACAAAATTTACGGTTTTACAGTTAGCTATTGAAGATTTGTCTAGAGGATGGCCTCTGCGGAGGTACTGTGGTAACGGAGCTGTTAGGCGAGAGGTTTTAATTCGGGTATGTTGTTAAAGATGATATTTTTCATGTGCTGCAGTTTAATCACCCCTGAATATTTTTATAACAAGTTATAAAAACATTCTGTCCCCATTCTTGAAAAGGAGGGGAAACCTTTGCAGGCAGGTTTACGGGCTGGTAAAAGTTCAATTTTTGAATGACTATCCGCAATTTGGTTCAGAAGTTTTGGAGCCCAGTTTTACCGCCGTTTCCGTCGGTCGTTGCGTCCGCATTTATACGTTCTGTAATTTTATTCAGCCATTTTCAATCATTATCTAATATTCAACATTGATTGCA